>CAIOOC010000167.1 GCA_903859795.1 uncultured Bacteroidia bacterium | reverse complement strand
TAAAAAAGGGGACTTTGGAACAATTGTCAAGGACGATTATTTTGGAAAAGTGCCGGCAGAGCGGCTTATAATTGCCGATAATGTCATCTTTTTTAAGGCTGACGGTAAACTGAGAAGTAAAATAGGGTTGTCACCCAAACGTGCGTTACCGGTTATTGGTTCGTATGATGCCGCAAACAAAATTTTGACTATTGTTGAAACCACAATCGACCCAACAGCTGCGGAGTATGTCAATTCTTCGTGGAAAATACAGAAAGATCCGTTTGCCGGTGATGTGATTAACTCATACAATGATGGTCCAATGGCTGACGGTTCGCAGATGGGACCTTTTTATGAACTGGAATCTTCATCAAAGGCGGCCTTTTTGAAGCCAGGCGAATCGCTGGGACATATTCAGCGAACATTTCACTTCGGAGGCGATGAAAAGGCATTATCTGAAATTTCAGTTAAGAAGCTTGGTGTAACCATTGATCAGATTAAAAAAGTATTTCAGCCTAAATAATTACTAATCAATCCAATTTTAATTTACAGATATTCCAAAAACCACGAAAAGTATGAAAACTAGAATCCTGGTAATTTGGCTAAGTTGTTTATCCCAATTCTTCCCCGGTATAAGTTCAGGGGCACAGAATTTTAAAGATAATCCGGATAACTTGCAGAAGGAATATCCTGTCGCTACTGCTATTATGCTTGGGTCCCGGCAAAATTTAACTTGCAGGATAACGCCGGTTATAGAAATAAAGCTGAATCGTTATGCGCACTGGTATCCGGTCACCGAAAAGTTGGTAACTAATAGTTCCCTGGCTGCCGGTTTTCCGGTTATCAATAACGGAACTGCTTTTGGCGAAATGGCTTCCAGAGGAGCCTTTCCGGATCAGGAAATTATTACCGGTCTCCAGGGTAAGTGCCTTGCAAATTCCAAAAGGATGAATTTGGGAACAACCATAGGTAAACTAATCTCAGATTCTTTTAAAATAACCGGCGACAGGATTGACTTCCTAATAGCTGGCGGTGACTTTGGAAAGTATACAAGTCTTAATCTACTGGTTCGGGACTCAATAGTCAGGCAGACAAGCGGAGATTTTAGCAGTGATCTAAAAAGGAAAAGCTGGGATGTTTCGGCACTTAAAGGGCAGATAGCCCGATTAGTTATAGTCGACAAAATTTCGAAGGATAATTTCTGTAATCCTCCTTTTGATAAATTGAAAGACAGGTATGGATTTATTCTGGTAGATGATATCCGCCAAACAAATGGTGACGGTATTCCACTAAATCCGTCTGATGACAAGAGCCGGAATTTTGATTTTGAAACTATCCATCCTGAATCGTATCGGATTATTCAAACTAAATCTGAAGAGCAGCAGGAAACCTACTTGCGCGAATTTACAGTGGAGGATCAGACAGGTAAAATGGTTGGTAAATTTCGATATACCCTTCACACAATAAAGGATAAATTCTCTTTGTTCCGCTTAAATCATGAATGGAGCTATTCAGGAATAAAACTTGAAGGGGTAAAGTTTAAACTAATAAACACCATACCATTGTCCCCCGATCAAACTCAATTTTTTGCAATTCCGGGCTTGTTATACAACGGAAATAACATTGGGATCAGGGCCCATTATCTGAATGAGAATTTTCCGGAAGATGCTGCAACTATTCCAGGGGGATATTCGGTTGAGAGTGCAACAAAAGTTTATGCCGGGTGGGTAGAGCCACAGCAAAACGCCCGGGATCCTCTTTTCAGCCTTTCGCTACAGAAAAATGAAAAGCAAAACCAGTGGGAAGCTGTTTATTCGGTCCCGGCCTCAGTTAACCTGGCTCTTCAGGACACTATCGCTCAGGATGAAGATCACAGACTCAAAGTTGAAAATGGGTTTTCCCTCTCTAAAACTACCTATGTGTACCTTAATACCAAAAAACTATATTCGGAGGTTTCAAATGAGAAGGCCGGTTATGGACAGATGGTTAATGAGGCATGGAAAACGTTTTATCCCAGTTCAAAAACAAATCCCCCACATTCTCTGAAAGAAGATTACAACCTGAAGATGCATACTCTTCTTGACCCGAAGGCGTTGATTCAGGAACAGACCATCCGGGACAAGAAATACAGGATTTGGATGGTTGGACGCTATATACTCGGCAAAGATTTTGATTTCAGTAAATCGGATTATGTCCCGTTGAAATATATCTTTAATTACACCGGCTTTTCATGGTCAGGGATGCTTGAGGTCGCTGCATACAATGGAATACAGGAATACCTGCGAACCAAAGATTCGACTGCATTAATCCTGGCAGTTAATTCGATGGACTTTTTCGCGGATAACGCAATGTCGCCAATTGGTATTCTTTATCCGAACTGGGATGGCGCATTAGGCTTTTCCTCAGTCTGGACAAAAGAGGTTATCGATATTGGGCACCTGGGTGATGGGTTGAGCGGATTTTTAAAGTGTTACCGTTTAATGAAGCAAAAAGGGTTGGGAGATAAAAATAACTGGCTGATTGCGGTAAAAACCTCTCTTGATCATATCATGCAACGTTTCCCGGACGGGGATGTCCCCGGAAGGATTAGCAGTATAACAGGTGAAGCGGCCTACCGGGACGGTATCCTTTACACCAAACCTTCGCTTGGGGGCCCTACCGGGATCAATTTTCTAATATGGGCATTTGCCGATTATTACAACCTGACTCAGGAGGATAAATACCTTCATTATGCTGAAAAAATGGGCAATATTGTTCTCGATGTGATGGGTAAATTTGGAGTGATGAGCGGAATGGAGGCTGATTATTTCAATGTGGACAAAAGGATGTTCCATGGTGCCCTGGCTGCCTTCAATAAATTGTACGAAAATACAAATAAGAAGAAATGGCTGGAGGCCGCTTTGCTTGCAGGAAATGGTTTCGGAAGCTGGGAATATTGTTATAATGTGAACTTTAGCGCGTACCCGGATTCTCCCAACGGCCATTTTGATTACCGTTCAATCGGAGGAACACCCGTTGATATCAAGTACAGCACAAACAATACCAACTTTCAACAAGGAGCTGTAGAATTTTTAAAGTTATGGGACGTCACCGGAGATATGATCTGGTTTGAACGGGCAAGGGCAATTCTCCACCAGGGAACGCAACTTTCATTGACGGAAGAGAAAAGGTCCTGGCTCAATGACCATTTTCAAATGCCGGTGAGTGGTCATCTCGGTAGTTTCAATCCAACAAATACGTTTGATTCCCACCTTCAGGGCGGGGGTACCGAAGATGTAATGATGAGCTGGCTCTTTAAAGGAATCTGGACCTCGCGGTATGGCGGTATCCTGAGTATGTACATGCTGACGCAGGGTTTTGAAAGTGATGATCTGAATAAGAAATATGGCAGTTTATGCTATAACTACCAATGGAATAACGGTGGAGCCATTGATGTACTTGATGATGTTACGATTACCCGTGATCCGACAAAAGGAATGCTAACTATAAAGGCACGGAATATGATTCATGCTCTGGAGACATTTCCTTTAAAATTATTGAATTTTAAAGGACAGGGCGTTATTATCGAGGGAAAGACATTTAATCGAAGGGAAATAGAGCTGGGAATTCTATTGAAATTTAATGCTTCCGAATCAAAGACTATCCTGATAAAAGAAATTTAACCGAAAAGTCTGATCAGTATGAAAATAAGAACTTCCAACTATTCTGGTTACTTTGCTCTAATAATCAGTGCCGTAATCCTGGTTTTAAATTTCGCAGGTTGCAGCCAACATTCCTCAAATGCGAACGGAATTCGGGTAATTCAAAACGACTCAGTTGTGGAAATTGATAATGGTCTTGTAAAAGGACGGTTTCTGCTAAATAGTACACTGATTTCCCAGTCCTTTTATGCAGCCAAAGGAAATCGATGGGAACTTATTGCCAAATCTCTTGACAGAACCGAACACACCGGTAGTAAAGTAATGCCATTATTTGACAAAGGTCCTGATTTTGCCAACGATTTCCGGCTGATGGTTCAGGAAGGGCTAACATCTGCAAAGATCATTCAAAACAATAAAGAGAAAGTCTGCATATTATTTTCTGGTGTAATTGGTACTAATAAGATCGGGCAGGTTGTATCGCTGGAACCGGATCACGATTACTTTCATATAGAGGTTAATACATTACTTCCCGGGAATCCGGCGAAAGCCGAATACCTGATTTCCTCCTTTGTATTTGTCCCGGAAGGAGTCCCTGATTTTGTATTTACACCTTCGGTTAAAAGATCGGACGATGATCTGATCGGAGACCGTAAATTTTTCGCCCCTGCCACCATCCTGGAAAAAGATGGATTGATGATGGCACTTGTGCCCGATCTTAACATGATAAATGGGAATATAGTCTATGCAAAAGGGGCACGCCCCCAGAAACATCCCCGGGTATTTGCCGTACCTTTCGATACCACCAAAATATCCTTTCCAACCGCGATGGATCTTTGTATGAATTCGGGAATCACAGCCAAACCGGTTGTTTCATTTGGATTTATCGATTACTGGGTTGAACAACATGTATATTGGCGGCACCAGAATGAAAACGGTGTTCAGGTTCGCGAACTGTCAGACAACAAACTTAATTATGGATTCGATCTGGTTCTAAAATCCGGGGTCAAAAAGTATCGTGGCTATGAGTCTGTTTCATCTTTTTTATGGAATAGGTATGGTACAAAAAATTTCCATTTGCCAAAACCTCAGGCGATGCCTTTTTCTGAATATGCCAAAGTATGCTATCCTGCTTCGTTTGCATATCAGGGTTATGATGTTATAAAAGGGCCTGATATCCGTCATCGCCAAAACCAGCCGGCCATGGCTACCTGGCAGCAGTGGGATGAAAAGGGTATTGCGATGGGAGGACTCCGCCTCAGTGCCCCCCAGTGGTACCAGTTCATCTACAATACAGCCTGGTGGAATAATGTTTGCGATGCAACGGGAATTTATTACTGGGGAAAAAAACTGAACGATCAGGCACTTTTGGATAAAGCCCGGCGGATTATTCGTCTTACTCTGTCAGCTCCACAGACGGATGGTCTTTTCCCTGGTCTTTATAACATTAATGATAAGAAGTGGCAGCCAAGCCTATGGAACCCACCGATGGAAGGATACGACCCAAAGAAGATTGATTGTTATTGGGGGTGGGATAAGGATAAAGGGGCCTATCAGACTGCTTCTGCAAGTGTCACTGCAGGTTATTTGATGTATTACCGTCAGTTTTGTGAGTATGATTCGGCGATCTTACTGTATGTTCAGCGATATGGAGATTTTTTAATCCGGAATATTGATCCGAACGGCTGCATTCCCGGATGGTTTAATAAAGCTCTTCAACCGCTACCGAGCCTTGGCTGGAATGCAGACGGGGGTGCTCATATCTGGGTTTTAAGTGAATTGTACAGGGCAACAAACGAGAAAAAATACCTGGATTGTGCTGAAAAAATTGCAGCCTTTATGGTAACAGAAGTAATGCCCCATCAGAAGTGGTACGATTTTGAAACATTTTACTCCTGTGCGGTGAAAGCCGAATCTTTTTATGATTCCCGGACCGGTCAATACCCTGCAAATAATATGTCAACCTCATGGGCGCTTGAAGGATTTGCTTCACTGTATGAGGTAACTCAAAAGAAAGAATACCTTGCTGCTGCAGAGGCAGCTGCTGATTATTCACTCTTTTACCAGGCTGTATGGGCACCAAATTATATTGTGACTGCCTATCCTTTTGGAGGATTTTCATCCCAGAACAGCGATGCTGAATGGCTTGACCAGCGCAGCCACCGTTTTGCTGACGGACTTGTCAGAATCGGTCTTCTTTCAGGACGACAGGATTTGTGCGAGCGGGGTGTGGCTGCCGCACGGGCATCTCTAACCCTGATCAATCACCCGCGTCACATCCGTAATAATATTTATAAATATCCGAATTATCCCCTTGGATTAGGTCCGGAAAACATCGATCACGAGGGATTTCCGCAGATGCCTCTTCGTTCCGGACCCAGTTGGTGCGAAGTAGGCGGATTGGCCGCAACAGCACATGTTATGCATCTGCTGGGAAGTGTCTACATCAATTTTGAAAAAAATATAGGATTAGGCATTGATGGCGTTTCGGTGGAAAGCTACAGCCTTAAGGAAAACAAAATCGAAGTACGGCTAAAATCGTTGCTTGCCGGATTGAAAGTGCCTTTCAATGAGCCGTATACTATTTGTATGCGCATTGAAGGAGTGCCGGAAATGAGTTATGATATAGTTATTAATGACAACCCACCTATTAGGGTAACTGTAAAAGAATTAAAAGAATCAGAAGTTGAGGTAACTGC
>CAIOOC010000166.1 GCA_903859795.1 uncultured Bacteroidia bacterium | reverse complement strand
TGTTTCAATTTTGCCGTTGAATATTAATTGCTTTTCACTGATTGGTGTAATTGTTCCATCAATTTTTAGGTACTCATTTTTAATCTCTTGAATACCAATAATTTTATATACTCCCTCTGTTTCTGTCTTGGTAATTTTTGCTGTTCCAAAATTTCCCCAAGAAATCCATTGAAGGGAAATTAAATGCTCTCCGACAAGAATTTTGTCATAGTTCTCATTAGCAATACAACAAAAAGGGAGTACGTTAATTAATAAGAGAATAATGCTTTTCATAGGTTTCAGTTTAAGGTTCCATCTCTCGGTTTTTTAGCTCAATCAGTTGTATTTGAAATTCATAAAACAATTTCAAATACAAATATAATAAAAATGGTCATATATGATAACCAATTAATTGATTTTAAATAAAATCTTCGTTGATTAATCGGTCAATGAATGTCTTCCCTTGAAATATCAAGAATTTTGGGTAATCAAATCCGCAAACTGAGAGAGGAGAGGCACATATCTCAACAGAATTTGGCGGAAATGTGTAATGTTGAGAAATCAAATATGGCGCGAATTGAAGCGGGACGTACCAACCCAACTCTTCTTACAATGTATAAAATAAGTTCCGCCCTAAAAATTCCATTGGCAGAACTCGTAGATTTTGAAATCGATATGGAAGACAACAACAATAGTTGTCATAAATGATACTTTTTCAAATATTGTCTAATGTATTCTGGGGGGAAATAACATCAACCGATACAAACCTCTAACAGACATCTTCAATCATTCATTAAATAATCATATAGGTCAACAACCATATAAAAGTGTTCCAAAAGGTTCGATATTTCAAGGTTTCCCACTACCGCGGCTTTATTCCCAATGAAGCTAGATATTAATTTCCTGTATAGCACTAAATAACAGACTATTGAATCACACAAATCGTTACAAACCTGTTGCAACTTTCGAATGAAAGGGGAGCCAAAAAGGCTGAAATCGAAAGATTTTAGCCTTTTTACTTTTGTAAGGGTACTAAGAGTTGCCCCTAAACTTTCGTGATCAAATACTTGCTACTACCCAAACAATAACCATCTTACTTCTTTTCAACCTTTAAAACGCTTCGTGAAATCCCAATAGCTCAAACAAAATATTATTGCGAAATAAAAGAGACTAACTATATGATAATCTTCAAAAAAACAGGTTGGATTTGGCACGTAATTCAACATTTTTATTGGGAAAGAATAGGGCAGAAAAATTGTCAGACCACCTTTGCCATTTAAAAGTATTGCAAATGCTATTCCCGCCAATCCAATTCCAAGATTGGCAATTAAATTTTTAATTCTGAAACTTGTCCAAACATGAATGGCGATAATCGCTAATAAACCAACGAAAAACTTAGTCAGGAAGCTAACGATCTGGTTCCAGTCGGGTGCAAAAATTAAAAATCCCAAATAGAGCCTTTTTCAACCTTTAAATTGATGTCTTTGAGTACTAATTTGCCCTTTTTAAAACCAAAATTAAGGTTATGGGTTTCTATGATTGTCATTTTATTGCTTTTAGTGTTATCTTTAATACGACACTCGTCATATTTATTTTGTTGCAAGATCATCAATTTAAAACTTCATTTGGATATTTAAACTCCAAATAATTCCATCAATAAAGATTTTGTGTTCAAAGAATTAGAAATCACTCCCTGTTTCAAAAAAGTTTTATAGATTTTTAGAGATACCCCTAAGGATAAATTTGTAAATTTGTGTAAGTAGTTTTCAATTCACCTAACAATTAATAATCAAAATGGAAGATTCTTCAAACTTGAACCAAAGATCACCTGAGTTGGGTTTAGACCCTGAAGAACTCGATCTTACCTTGAGTGAGAAAGAGTTGGATCAGGTAGTCGGCGGAAATACTTCACCTTGTGGAGAAGTTGGAGTTCTTAATACGGAATGTACGAAAACAGGACTTGTAGGTTCATGACCAACTATCGGTTTATCGTCAATTTGAGGAACCTGGTTAGCGGTCGCATTAAAAGTTACAGGTAGTTTTCTATCATCCATTTCAATTTTATTACTTCTTCATTCTTGAAAAATAAAGAAGTGGGGATTTTCTTTGTGAGCACTGATACTGTTGGCAGACAACCTTCATTGTAATATCAGCGTAGTTACATTTCTTATTTGTAAACAAAATAACTGCTACAAAAGTGAATTTTACAAGCAAGATTATAAACGGGCATTACCTGGTAAGTTCTTCAGCTACTGGGGCGATGAGTCTTTTATCTCCCACAGAATATCTTGTATTTGTGGCTATTTCCAAGGCAGGTAGTGAAGATCCCGGCGAAGTGGTGAAACGAACTCTTGCATCTCATGGCTGCAAACAAGAAGAAATTGAAAATTTCTTAGGTATCTTTCTGAGAAAACTGAAGCAGCAGGGTTGGTTCAGGACTGAAAGAGTGGAAATGGAAGTCCCTGCCCTACAGGTTATCTATCTTACTCTAACCACATCCTGTAACCTTTCCTGTTCCTATTGCTATATTGGGGATGACAGACGCGTTGCTGACCATTTCATGAAAATAAGTGAAGTGGAAACTATTATTCAAAAAATACGCAGACAAAATCCCTCTGCCCGGGTAATTGTCACAGGCGGAGAACCTTTTACTCACCCAAAAATCCAGGAAATTTTGGATATCCTGGAAAGCAATAACCTTCGGTTTTCGATCGGAACAAACGCAACTCTGATTGATGAATCTCTGGCAAAAAAACTTAAGGGATATTTAAATCTTGTCCATGTACAGGCAAGTTTGGATGGCATTACCCCGGAAGTCCATTCCATTACACGCGGAAACAGCTACCAGGCAACAATCAACGGTATTAATAACCTTGCTAAATACAAGGTATGTTATTCTCTTGCTCCGACTTTGCATCAGGGAAACCTTCATGAAATACTTGACATAGCGCGTTTTGCATACTGTAACGGTGGTTTCTTTAGCCCAAATCACCTGCGTAAGTTTCCTCATGCACCTAATGCCTGTAACGTCAGCCTTGAACAGGAATCCCTGCGGAAGATCATTATTGAAACCTTTGAGAAAATTCGCAAAGAATTTGACAATACGAACGAACCAGAGATGTTTGACAACAACAGTGAAAACATCCAGGATACCCGTTGTCGTTATGTTTGCGGGAATGCATGGTATAATGTGGATATCGACTGGAACGGGGATGTTTATCCATGTCACCTTCTTCGCGAAAAGGAATTCATCCTCGGCAATATACTCAAAGAAGATTTCCCGGATATCCTTGAAAAGGGCAGGAATAGCAAAACACGTGTAAGAGCATATGAAATCCCGAAGTGTAGAGAATGCCCTTTTGTAGCTACCTGTGCAGGTGGATGCAGGGCATCAGCGTTCTATAATGATGGAACCCTTGCCGCAGAGGATGAATTCTGCGAAATTCTTTACAAATTTGAAGTTGATAAATTATTCCTTAAGAAAAACCTATCTTTTCATATGTAAAACCTCTTCTGCTTCTTTACAGCCTTTTTTTGAATAATATATCAGCAAGAACGCTAAAGCTATTGCCGGTAAGTGAAGAGAGAATGTTCTTCTAAAAAAGGCATAGCCGAATCAGAAGATATTAAAATCCAAAAACGGGAAAAGTTTTAAGGATATCCATATCTAAATCGTGAACTTAATTGGTTTGCTGTGGGGGATTAATCATCAATGCAACGAAGAACAAACTCAAATATACCTTAACGAGTATAACTTCAGATCCAATTAAGGGTCAAATATGGATACAATATACGATTCACTACAAAGAAAGATGATTTAGAATAACCCTATTCCCAGATTAACCTATTAATTAGTTTATTAAATTTGTGTAGTTAATAAATTTTATCATGTTCAATAGGGATATATTCAGAAAAAAAGCTTTGGAAAAATTATCAACACCTGATGATCTCGATGATTTATTGCAAGTTAACTCACGATTGTCATGGATTCTGCTTTTATCGCTGCTTTGCCTGATCCTTGGCGGAGTCATTTGGGCTGTCTTTGGGCAGATAGTGAACAAGGTCGTAATGATTGGAATCATCGAGCCTGTCAATCCACCTCGGCTGTTAATTGTGAGCGAATCGGGGCAGGTTGATTCGATTTTTCACCACACGGGAGATAGTGTATTTAAAGGCCAACCGATCGTGAGATATGTACCTGTAAACACGAACACTGTGAAATACCTTTTATCGCCATGTAACGGGGAACTTGTAGAACTGAATATCTGCCAGGGAGTCTTCCTTCTACCCGGAACTACGGTTGCAAAAATTGGAAGCATTCATAGGGAACAGTTATTCCATCCGGAATTTCTGTTTTTTGTATCTGACAAAAAAGTGAATAATCTAGCTATAGGGCAAAATGTTAACATCCTTATAAAGCTGCATGAATCTGAATCCCTCAGGTTAAGAGCCCAGATCAGATACATCGGTAAAATGCCACTTTCTGATGAATCAATCGATAATACGATACATGACAAAGAGGTAGGGGCAAAATTAAAAAAAGGAAATTATTATCTTGTTCGTACTGTCTACATTCCTGCATTGGGTACATCTGATCCATTTAAAGATGTCTCAGCAAATGATTTTTATGGAAAGGTCTTCAACGGAGAAGTAATAATTTCACAAGACAGCCCGATTGCCTATCTGTTTGCTCCAACAAAATAAAAATAACCGATCCATGCTGGTCAAAATCAACAGTTTTCTGCAAAAAACCATCCAACATTACCGTGGGACCCGCAGGGTCAAAACACCGACTTATCTGCAAATGGAGATGATGGAGTGTGGTGCAGCAGCGCTCGGAATTATATTATCTCACTATGGTTGCCATATCCCATTGGAGAAATTACGGGTCGATTGCGGTGTCTCTCGCAATGGAAGTAATGCCTCAAATTTAGCCAAAGCAGCTCGTAGTTACGGACTCGAAGTTAAGGTCTTCAGGAAGGAGCCCGAGCAATTAAAAGAAATTGCCTTCCCGGCAATATTATTCTGGCGTTTCGGCCATTTTCTGGTACTGGAAGGATTCGGTAAAAATAAAGTTTACCTGAACGATCCTGCTTCGGGTCCTAGAGTTGTAGATGATAAAACCTTTGATGAAAATTTTACCGGTGTGGTATTAATCATTAAACCAGGATCAGAATTCAGGAAATCTGGCAGAAAGGAAAAGTTCATGCCACTGTTAAAAACCTGGTTCAAGGGATACGAGAAAGATCTTATATTTCTCTTTCTGACAGGGGTAGGGATGGTTATTCCTGGCTTATTAATCCCCGTATTTTCAAAAATATTTGTCGACCAGGTGTTTCTGACTGAATCGTCTTCATGGTTCGTACCGCTCGTGATTGGGTTGGCCTTTTCAGCCATTTTGCGGTTACTCTTTACCTGGGCACAACAAGGAAGCCTTGCAAGGTTTGAGGCAAGTCTATCCATTGGCTTCAGCAGTAAGTTTTTTTGGCGTCTGCTCTACCTGCCGGTTAACTTTCATATCCAGAGACCTCCCGGCGATCTGGCCGTGCGACTTAGCTCCAACAACGAAGTGGCAATGCAGCTTTCCGGTCAGCTAGGGAATACCCTGCTAAGCTTGTTTACTATTGTGATATATACCATAATGATGGCATTTTACAGTATCCCACTAACCATCATTGGAATATTGCTCTCATTAATAAACTTTGCGGCATTAAAACACATTTCCCGTAAACGAAAAGATATTAATCAACAGATATTGCAGGAGAATGGGCGAATTTTCGGGTTAACCACTTCAGGCCTAAGGATGATTGAAAGTATCAAAGCCAATTCCTCCGAACAGGAATTTTTTGGCCGATGGGCAGGCTTCCAGACTAAACTTTTGAACCTCCAGCAAAAGTTAGGGATGTTATCACAAACTCTACAGATTGCGCCTCTTTTTCTGGGACTACTCACCACTGCCCTTGTTTTGGTAGCCGGAAGTATCTATATCATTAACGGGACCTTGTCGGTCGGGACATTTGTAGCTTTTCAGTCTTTGCTTATTAGTTTTACACAACCCATCATTAATTTGGTGAATCTTGCAGGTACTCTTCAGGAAGTTGAGGGGAGTATGCGGCGAATTGCCGATGTATTTCAATATCCATTCTCTTCAACAAAACAGGAAAAGAATTCAAATTCAGAAAAATTGGCAATCAAAACTGAAGGATATGTCGAATTGAAGAATATCGTTTTCGGTTACAGTCCGCTGGAATCGCCATTAATTAAAGATTTTTCTCTTCGTCTTAATCCGGGATTCCGTGTTGCTATTGTGGGGCAATCGGGCTCCGGAAAGTCCACCGTGGCAGCACTTGTTTCCGGATTATACCAACCCTGGTCAGGCGAGATACTCTTTGACGGGAGAAAAACGGATGAAATTCCGCCATTGTTGTTGCATCAATCTGTTTCAATCGTTGATCAGAGTATATTTTTATTCGGTGGAACTATTCGCGAAAATTTGACCCTGTGGGATCCCTCAGTCCCGGAGAAACAGATCCATCAGGCTGCCATCGATGCATGCATTTATGAAGATATAACTTCGCGCCCGGGTGGATTTGACAGCGAGGTGGAAGAAAACGGGCGAAATTTCAGCGGGGGACAACGGCAAAGAATCGAAATCGCCCGGGCCCTGATTAATAACCCCTCGGTTATCGTCTTAGATGAAGCAACCAGTGCACTTGACGCCAAAACGGAACACCTTATCGATTTGAATCTTAGGCGTCGAGGTTGTACCTGTCTGATCATTGCTCATAGGTTAAGCACTATCCGCGATTGTGACGAGATAATTGTGTTAAATAAGGGGGAGATTGTTCAGCGCGGAACACATGAATCGCTCCTAAAGGAGAATGGATTATACATGGATTTAATTCAGGAATAACAATTCAATATTATCTAAATGGATATAACCGCTCAGCTCTTTAAAAATGAGTCACATATACCTGTAGAAAGTAACCACTCTTTTCTTCTTAATAAACCCGGCCGGGGATGGTACATAGATGAAGGAAGAATTGATGTGTTTTCTGTCAGGATTGATCAGGGAATCGCCAAAGGAGCCCGGACGCATTATTTTTCAGCTGAAAAAGGAGAAATTCTACTTTCAATTCCAATGATTGAGGAGAAAGCAGATATTCATTTTCTCGCAGTACCTACACAAAATACGGTTATAGTTGAATTTAGTTTGTCCGCATTAAAGGAATTTACAAGAGATAGTACGAATAATCAAATCATTATTCGCCTTGTCGAAAGATGGATTACCCAGTTGGCCACAGGTGTATCCCTTGGCGGAATGGAGACTTCGGGCAAAAGTATAAAAGCAGGATTAAACCAGTCATTTCGGGCAAATTCATATATCCATACCCGAAAGCAGGTTCTTTGGATTGAAATAACAGATGGAAATGCCCTTTTACTTGGATTGAACGAGGTAATAAAAACAGGGATGACAACTTTGATCCCGGTTACCGGCGAATTGTATCTCCAACCACTTAATGAGGTTCGGGGACATTGCCACACAACTGATGAAGCATTGGAAATTTCTGTTTTCTGGGACTCGCTTGAACATTTTTACTACCTGCTGCTCCTTTGTCTGGAGTTTAAAAATAAGTTGTCCAGAGTTGATGAATTAAACCTTCTGAACGAGAAATCCGGATATGCCGAATTAAGCCAATCTGATACTTTATACAGGATAGCCTCAGTAGTCAACCCTAAAATAAGAAGGAGTTTTATCGAAAGCCGCGAAGATCCTATGCTTGCAACATGCAGGCTGGTCGCCCGATATAACGGCATTCATGTCAAAAAACCAGTTAAGCCCAGAACAGAAGAACCGCAACCCCTTTCATTAAATGATGTTTTGCATGCATCAGGTTTCAGAGCAAGGAAAGTAAGGCTTGATGCCGATTGGTGGAAGAAAGATACCGGTTCACTTCTAGCTTTTACAGTCGCAGGGCATAATCCGGTGGCTCTTGTACAGAAAATTCCAGGTCAGATTGAATACATTGACCTGGTTGCCGGAATCCGAAAACGAATGTCTCACTCATTATCGGAGTCAATCATGGCTTTTGCATATCAGTTTTATCCCCCTTTACCTAATAAAGTGATTTCTGGTAATGAGCTGATCAAATTTGGAATAAAAAATTGCCGTCGTGAAATTTTTTATATTTCCATACTTGCTTTGGTGGGTGGAATACTTAATTTACTCATTCCACTAGTTACGGGAGTTGTATTCGATCAGGTAATTCCCCAAGGCAATTACAGGTTACTGTGGGTCTTTGGTATAGTCCTCATACTTACCGGGATTTCGATATCCCTGTTTCAACTGATGCGTGGTATTGCCATGGTCCGAATTGAAACTAAAATGGATTTCTTCCTTCAGTCTGCAATCTGGGACAGGTTGTTGAACCTTCCGGTTCCGTTTTTCAGAAAATATACATCGGGAGAACTTGCCTTAAAAACCAATAGCATTCTGATGCTTCGAAAGGCAATTTCAGATACGGTGGTATTCGCCCTGCTAGGTTCTGTAACTCTTGTTTTTAACCTGGTTTTTCTCTTCTGGTTCAATTTTTTCCTGGGGATTGTGGCCGTAGGGATTTTATTTCTAAGCATGTTCGTGATCGGACTTATCGCCCTTCGTATGAAAAAACTGGAAACAGAGCAGATCGGTTTTCAAAATACACTTTATGGTATCACTACCCAATTACTAACAAGCATCACAAAAATTAAAACATCCGGGTCTGAAATACATGCATTTGAGCAATGGGCTAACCGGTTTGCCAACCAGAAAAAGAAAGTCATCGCTTTAAGAAAATTGACTACTGTGGTACAGCAGATACTTACCTTTACTCCTGTACTTGTTTTAATTCTTATATTCACCTATATTCATTTGTTGGTATCCCCAAAAATGTCAACGGGCGAATTCATGATATTTTTCACGGCACTCAATATTACAATTATGGCCTGCATGGGGGCTGCCGCAGCAATCGTCTCATTTTTTCTCGCAATACCATTGTTCGATAATGTCAAGCCTATTCTGGAAACCTTGCCAGAAAATTATCAGGCCAAACCCGCCAGTGCATCCCTGCAGGGGACCGTTGATCTTTCTAACCTGAGTTTCAGGTATCATGAAAAATCACCGTTGGTGCTCAAAAATGTTTCAATCCATGTTGACCCTGGGGAATTTGTGGCCATTGTGGGACCATCTGGATCAGGGAAATCAACACTGCTGAGGTTATTGCTTGGCTTTGAAACTCCTGAAACAGGGACCGTTTGTTACGACCGACACGATATCTCAACGGTAGACCTCGAATCAATCAGAAGGCAGATAGGCACTGTTTTGCAAACTTCTCAACTTTTTCCTGGAACAATATTTTCAAATATTGCCGGAATTACAGAGGCAACCCTCGATGATGTGTATGAGGTCGCCAATCTTGCCGGTCTTAGCGAGGATATAGAGATGATGCCTATGGGCATGTTCACTCCAATTTCAGAAGGGATAAGTACACTATCTGGCGGACAGAGGCAGCGTATCCTGATAGCGAGGGCCCTGGTTACAAAACCCCGGATTCTTTTTCTTGATGAGGCTACCAGCGCTCTCGACAACAAAACACAATGTGTCGTAACTGAAAGTCTGAACAATATACAGGCAACAAGGGTTGTTATTGCCCACCGCCTGAGTACTATTTCAAAAGCTGATAAAATCTATGTTTTAGACAACGGCCGGATTGTTGAAGAAGGTACCTACCAGGAACTTATACTCGGGAAAGGGTACTTTGCTTCACTTGTGGAACGTCAAATGCTCGGCTGAGTGTTCAAGCTGGCAGCTCTTATTTCACGATTAAGATTAAAAATCAGCTTCATTAATTTGAGGGAAATCTTTAACCCAATAATGATGTTAGACCAAAGGCGTTAATGTGGAAAATCATCCTTTTTAGTTCCCCACGTTGCTGAAGGTAAGTTACCCATAAAAAGTACAAGCTCTCCGCCTTTCAGCATATCTGCATGATTGATATAGGTCTTTGAATATGGTTTTCCATTAAAAGTAGCACTTTGAATGTAAATATTCTTATCGGTAAGTGATTCTGCTTTTACGATAAAATGGTTTCCATTGCCCATCGAGATTACAGTCTTATCCGAAAGCGGGGCGCCAAGGACATATTCTCCATTTGCCGGATTAACAGGATAAAAGCCCATGGCGCTAAAGACATACCAGGCACTGGTTTGACCGCAATCGTCATTCCCGCATAATCCCTTAGGCTTATTTGTATAAAAGGCACATATCTGCCTGATTCTTTCTGCGCTTTTCCATGGCATCCCCACATAATTATAGAGGTAAGGGATGTGATGGCACGGTTCATTTCCATGCCACAAAAGTCCAATATATCCATCATATTGCCATATCGACATCTCCTTTGGAGGGGTGAGAGTAAAAAGCGAATCTAGTTTTTGTGCAAACCGCTGTGGGGCACCAAACTTACGTATCAATCCTGGTACATCCTGAGGCACATACCAGGTATACTGCCACCCATTTCCTTCGGCAAACGCATATTCCTTATTAATGAACTCGCTAAAAGGATCGAATGGGGTGACCCAATTCCCCGATGCATCCTTAGGTCTGACAAATAAAAGGGTATTATCAAAGACATTTTCCCAATAACTGCTCCTTTTCATAAACAGATCATAATCATCCTTGATATTTAATCGCTTTGCAACCTGAGCTATACACCAATCATCATAGGCATATTCCACTGTCGAAGTGACGCTGCCATTATCTTTATCTATCGGCACATAACCCAGTTTGCGGTACCAGTCGGTCCCGCGAATATTTTGATTCGCACTGGCCTTCATTGCCACGAAAGCCTCGTGATAATCGAATCCCTTGAACCCTTTAAGAATCGCGTCAGCAATAACAGGAACTGCATGGTAACCTTTCATCGTATTCGTCTCGCAGAAATACATATCCCAAACAGGTAATAATCCATACTGACGGTAAAATTCAAGGTAGGAGTTAATAATATCCGGGATGCGGTTTGCCTGCGTAATGGTCAGCAATGGGTTCTCGGCTCTGTAAGTATCCCATAGCGAGTGAATGGTATATATATTCCTGCCGTCTCTGACTTTTTCTCTGTCAATTCCCCTGTACTTTCCGAGTGCATCATCGATACGAATCGGAGCGAGACAACTATGATAGAGAGCCGTATAGAAAGTGGTTTTAAAATCTTCATCCGGTGAAGTAATCCTGATCTTGTCGAGTTCATCTTCCCATAAATTTTCGGCCTCCTGCTTTTGATGGTCAAATTCCCACCCATTTATCTCTTTCAGACCTTCAAGCGCCCCCTCAATATTGGCGGTGCTTAATCCAACCTTGAGCAAAATCTGCTCATCTTTTTTTGTCGAAAACTGAAGACAAGCTTTTATATCAATGCCTTCGGCTTCATCACCCTGATTAACCCTTGAGCCGTTGAGAAAGAGGGTGAAATTAGTGACGGGTTTACTTATTTTGGCGGCAAAATAGATTCGCTGATCTTTAGTGAATGATGATTTAGAGATTCTGTATCCTACGAATGTTTTATCATCCAGCCTCTTAAAATAAGAAACCACTGTAGAGTCATCACCGGCGCCATAGGCGAGATCAAAACGGATCATCGATTTCAACGCTTCAGGAAACGTATACCGGTGAAAACCACATCGTTGGGTTGCCGTTAACTCAGCCAAAACGCCAAAGCTCTTGAGCATAACAGAGTAATAGCCGGCACTTGCATGCTCCTGTTCGTGTGAGATATCGCTTCGGATATCTCCCACTGTTGGCTCCAGACCGGTCATAGGCAAAACAGAGATATCTCCCAAATCAGGACGCCCTGTGCCGCTTAGATGGGTATGGCTAAAACCCTTTACCATATTCTTTGTATAGGAATATCCGGAACAGTACCCTTCATACTTGTCACTCATGGTTAATCCATTATCCGGGCTAAGCTGCACCATTCCAAAAGGTACGGTAGCCCCAGGGTAGGCATTCCCTTCAAAAACCGTTCCGATCAGCGGATTGACATACTTAATAAGCATTAATTCACGGGCATAGCTAGCTAATGTCAGAAGAGCCATTAAGCAGCACAAAATTGATTTTTTCATAATCCGGGCTTTAAATAAATGCTCTAAAGTTTCCATATTTAGAATTCAAAATATTTTGAAAGTTTTTTCCCGAAAATGCCAGGCTCAAATCCCATCCACCGCTCTACTATTAATCCTTCCGGATTTATCAAAATGTAAGTAGGAAATCCGTTTATGCCATAAAC
>CAIOOC010000165.1 GCA_903859795.1 uncultured Bacteroidia bacterium | reverse complement strand
TCAATCATTTTGACGCATATTATCAGTCAGCAGGGGATTGGAACAACGCTCCAAAGGTAGTCGACGGTGCCTCAGATCTTTTTTTAACCGTTCTTGGGGAGAAAGGAATTCACACACGGGCAATCTTAGGTGTTGAAAGGCTCGCGAGAAATTTCTCAGTTGGATTGACATGCACATTTACTGTAGAAGAAGAATAACATTAACTATGGAAATAGGAATAGATAGTTTCGCCTCTAACATGAAGGGAAATGCTGCCATGACATCCTTTGGAAGCATGAATGCGATGGCTGAATTGCTCGAAAGAATAGAGTATGCCGATAGGGTCGGACTCGATGTATTTGGCATTGGCGAACATCATAGGAAAGAGTTTCTCGATTCGGCACCGGCGATCATTCTTGCAGCAGCAGCAGCCCGTACAAGGCACATTCGGCTGACAAGCGCGGTTACGGTTCTAAGTGCAGCCGACCCGGTAAGAGTTTTTCAAAACTTTGCAACAATGGATCTGATTTCGCAGGGACGTGCCGAAATGGTGGTTGGTCGTGGGTCATTTACCGAAGCCTATCCCCTCTTCGGATTAAATCTGCAGGATTATGATGCTTTATTTTCCGAAAAACTCGACTTGCTACTGAATCTGCGGGCCAATGAAACTGTTAACTGGTCCGGAAGATTTCGTCCGGCTCTAATAAATCAGGCTGTTTATCCCAGACCAATACAAAATAAGATTCCAATCTGGTTGGGTGTTGGCGGGACACCTGCCTCATTTGTGCGTGCCGGAACTCTTGGTCTTCCTCTAATGGTCGCTATAATCGGTGGTGAAACACATCGCTTTCGTCCGCTTGTGGACCTTTACCGGGAAGCAGGGAAAAAGGCCGGTCATCCACCGGAACAACTGAAGGTCGGCTTACACTCCCTTGGATATGTAGCAAACACTTCTGAAACGGCGACTGAGGACTACTTCCCAGGCTATGCTGAAACTTTTACAAGAATAGGAAGAGAGCGTGGCTGGCCGCCTGTTACCCGCGCCCGTTTCGATTCTCAAACCGGCACGCTTGGAGCACTTGTCATCGGAAATCCGGAGGAGGTGGCTGCCAAAATCCTCAGGCACAGTGATTCGCTTGGGGGAATCTCAAGGTTCACCTTTCAGATGGATAATGCCGGACTGAGTCATGAGAAACTGATGCAATCCATTGAACTCATTGGAAATAAAGTTTCAGCTCTGGTCAATGGATAAAACCTCCATTTGCTTGTCTGAATTTTCAACTTAATAATGATTTATTAATTGTCAAAAAAGGAATTTTAGCAATTTCAGGGAGCACCAGGTTAAATTCTACAAATCTTAATTTAAAAGTATTTAAATTGAGTCAGGTTTTACCGAATATACTATATTTGCGACCTGAGACATGAAACTAATCACATTTATATTCTCCTTTTATATTTTGGCCATCAATGTACTTCCCTGCGTTGACCAGCCGAACCAAAATACGACACCCGGAAGTGTTCGAATTATAAATCCTGCACCGAGTCAGGATAACGAATTTGACCATTGCTCTCCATTTTGCACCTGCATTTGTTGTGTCACACCAATAATCTTCGCGAGCTTCTCTGTTGAATTTAAATGTTATTCTATTGGTCAGACATTTCATCCTGAAACTCCTTCCTGTTTCATTTCATCACCCTGCAACACC
This sequence comes from uncultured Bacteroidia bacterium, assembly GCA_903859795.1. Lineage (GTDB taxonomy): Bacteria > Bacteroidota > Bacteroidia > Bacteroidales > Prolixibacteraceae > JAAFHB01. The sequence continues at coordinate 851 of CAIOOC010000165.1, read as the reverse complement.
GTCTGGCAACCGCCAAAGATATCTTAATACATTTTTTCAAATTGTCTTATTTATAAATTCCAGATTTCTGGAATCCGATAAGTAATTGTATTAATTGATTTTAGCAATTTATCATATGATAGAAAAAATCATCCGATTTTCAATAAATAATAAATTTATTGTCGCATTATTCGTTTTGGGAATAATAGGATGGGGAACTTATTCATTAACCACGCTGCCGATAGATGCCATCCCCGACATTACTAATAATCAGGTGCAGATCATTGCAATAGCTCCTTCACTTGCGGTACAGGAGGTTGAAAGCTTTATAACTGCTCCGGTTGAAATAGCAGTTGCCAACATTCCCGACATCGTAGAGCTCCGCTCCATCTCACGTTTAGGGTTATCAGTAATAACTGTAGTGTTTAAAGATGGAGTTGATGTCTATTGGGCAAGGCAGCAATTGGGTGAAAGATTAAAACAAGCTGAGGAGGTGATACCCGCAGGACTGGCCAAGATAGAGCTTGCTCCCATTTCGTCAGGGTTAGGCGAAATATATCAGTACCGGCTGGCGGTAGATAAAGGGATGGAAGATAATTACACACCTATGGAGCTCAGAACGATTCAGGATTGGGTAGTTCGGCGCGAAATGCTTGGCACCCCCGGTGTGGCCGATATAAACAGCTATGGGGGATTCGTAAAACAGTTCGAGATTTCGGTAAATCCGGAAAGGCTCAAAGCAATGGGATTGACTCTGATGGATATTTTTGAAGCTCTGGAAAAAAATAACGAGAACACAGGAAGCGCTTATATCGACAAAAAGCCAACTGCATATTTCATCCGTGGGATCGGCCTGGTTAAGACAATTGAAG
>CAIOOC010000164.1 GCA_903859795.1 uncultured Bacteroidia bacterium | reverse complement strand
TTCATAGCACTTAACTATTTTTATCCTGAGAAGAGTAACTATGTCTATAAACTTGATGGATTTAATAATGAGTGGATTATAACAAGTGGGAAACAAAATTCAGCGACCTATACCAATCTGAATAACGGAACGTATATTTTCCATGTAAAGGAATTAAAGGGAAATTCCGGGGGTAAGGAAATCTCACTGAAAATTATCGTTCTTCCTCCTTTCTGGAAGAGCGGGCTTGCTTATGTACTCTATTTCATGATAATCGTCGTGTTATTGTGGCTTTTGCGCATGCTGATCCTTGCCCGGGAACGATTGAACATGAGAATTAAAAATGATCGGCTTGAAGCGAGGCATATTCATGATATAGATGCACTTAAGATTAAATTCTTTACGAATATTTCACATGAGTTCCGAACTCCCCTTACATTAATCATGGCTCCGGTGGAGAAAATGCTGACAGACTTCAAAAACAGGCCGGAAGAGAAAAACATGAAACTAATCAAGCAGAATGCTACCCGTTTATTGCGCATGGTGAATCAGCTACTTGATTTCAGAAAACTTGAAGTTCAGGGATTTGCGTACAATCCTTCGTTTGGAAATATCGTAAGGTTTATTGAGGAGACCGTTCAGTCTTTTCACAATCTAAGTGAACAAAAGCACATCAATTTTACATTCCAAACACAAATAAACGAATTAATTACCACTTTTGATCAGGATAAACTTGAGAAGATCATCTTCAACCTGCTTTCGAATGCCTTTAAATTTACGCATGATTATGGACATGTGTCAGTCTCACTTCTTCTCCAACCGTTAAATGAAAGGAATAACGAATTCCAAACTGGAAGCAATCTGGTGCTCAAAGTCGAGGATACAGGCATTGGCATACCACAGGAGAAAATCGGAAAAATTTTTACCCGATTTTTTCAAATTGAAAACAGCGGGCATTTTGAAGAGGGTACAGGTATTGGATTATCTCTGGTTTCCGAATTTGTAAAACTTCATAGCGGCGAGATTTCTGTAGTTAGTAAAGTTGGGAAAGGAAGTTGTTTTGTTATTTCGCTTCCTGTGGTCAGTTCCAATACAATTCATGAAACAGTCGATCATTCTGAACTAAAAATTATAAATTCAATTTTACCTCTTGAAGAAAATACTCAATTAAATCAAGTTAATGACAAACCGGTATTGCTCATAGTGGAAGACAATGATGACCTGCGCTTTTTCCTTAAGGATAACCTCTCGCAAAAATATACCATTTATGAGGCGGGTAACGGTTTAGATGCCCTGCCAATGATCGAATTGCTTTTGCCTGAATTGATTATCTCTGATATTATGATGCCCGGATTGGATGGAATAGAACTTTGCAGACGCGTTAAAACGGATCGGACCATCTGCCATATTCCGTTGATTCTGCTTACTGCGCGAACCACGGAGCAACAGCAGCTCGAGGGGCTTGAGAATGGCGCGGATGATTACATTACCAAACCCTTTAATTTTCAGATTCTGGAAACTAAAATTTACAATAGTATCAATCTCCGCAGAAAACTTCGACAAGTATTTAAAAACAAACT
>CAIOOC010000163.1 GCA_903859795.1 uncultured Bacteroidia bacterium | reverse complement strand
GGTTTGTTTTTACTTCCGATAAACGGAGTGCAAAGTTAGGAAATTTTTTTATAAGTATTTCATAAAAAAGCTCCTTGGTGAATTGTTCGCTTTCATAATGTCCGATATCAGCGATAACGATTTTCTCCTCAGCATCAAAAAACTCATGATACTTCATATCTGCAGTGACAAAGATATCTGCCCCTGCACGAATGGCGTCAGAAAGGAGAAAACTCCCGGAGCCACCACAAACAGCTACTTTTTTGACAGTTTTCCCAAGTAAATAGGTGTGCCGTATGCTCTTACATCCAAAGATCTGGAGTAACCGGGACAGGAAATCAATCTCATGCTCAGCTCCCGGAAGTTCACCAATCATCCCCGCGCCAACTTGTTGTAATGTATTTTCCAATGGGTAAATGTCATAGGCAACTTCCTCATAGGGATGAATCTTGAGAAGACAGCTCAATACATTATACTTCAAATGTCTTGGAATTATCGTTTCGAGCCTGGTTTCATTCTCAAAGTGAAGTTTCCCAACTTCTCCAACATAAGGATTTGAATCTTCCCCGCCTCTGAATGTTCCCGTTCCTGAGGTACCAAAGCTGCATTTGTCGTAATTTCCGATTGCGCCTGCCCCGGCATTAAAAAGGGCCTCACGAACTTTGTCCAGATGATCATCCGGCACAAAAGTGACAAGTTTAAGCAGTTGATCCCTGGCAGGAGCCAGGATACTTAGGTTTGTCAACCCGATCTTTTCGCAGATCTTGGTGTTAACACCTCCCGTGATACTGTCGAGGTTGGTATGCGCAGCATATATCGCGATATCGTTTTTTATTGCCTTGATTATGCACCGTTCGACATATGTATTGCCGTTAAGCCTTTTGATCCCTTTAAACAGGATGGGATGATGCGCGATAATCAGTTCACAACCAGCTTCAATTGCTTCGTCAATTACCGCTTCCGTAACGTCAAGGGTAATCAGAGCAGAGGTTATATTCATTTCCTGATCACCAATGATCAATCCTGCATTGTCGTACGATTCCTGATAAGCCGGTGGAGCGACAGATTCAAGATAGGTTATAATCTCCCTGATAATCATGGTGAATTCAATTACAACGATTCCTTAATTTCGAGGAGGTAACTTTTTATCTGCTGTAATTTCTGAACAATTTCGAAGGTGTTCTCCGTTTCAGATCTGTTTTCCTTAATTTTTGTTTTTGCTCCCTTAAGGGTCATTCCACGCTCCTTAACCAAATGGTTGATCAGTGAAAGATGGTTGATATCTTCCACAGTATAAAACCTGTCACCCTTTTTATTCTTAAAAGGTTTAATGGTCTCAAATTCTTTTTCCCAAAAGCGCAAAGTCGAAGGGGCAAGACCAAATTTAGTAGCCACCTCTCCAATGGAGTAATAATGTTTCTCTGATTTAGGTTCCTTGAATGCCACAGTGAATAGTTTTTAGTCGAAACTTTGTCCCATATTTGTTGAAATCGCAATCATACGTTCGTAATCAGCAGGTGATAGATCCTGAAAATAATAATTCTGCGGATTTACCTTTACCCCATTCTTGCTCACCTCGTAATGAAGATGTGGAGCTGTTGATGTGCCTGTGCTGCCAACGTGCCCGATAACCTCACCCCGATGTACCTTCTGTCCTACCTGAACATCGATCCGGCTAAGATGTGCGTAATAACTCTCATAGCCGTATCCATGATCGATCACAACAGTGTTCCCGTAACCTGTTTCACGATCAGCGGCCTTAACAACCCCTACCCCGGTCGCAAAAACCTCGGTCCCAATAGCCGCTGCAAAGTCCATACCGTAATGAAAACGGAGGATCTTGTAAATCGGGTGAATCCTCATTCCCCAACCTGAAGCAGTTCGTTTCAGGTCATTATTTGAAACAGGCATTATCGATGGCATGCTGGCAATCATCTTCTCTTTACTCAGAGCCATTTTTGCCACCTCGTCATATGATTTGGCCTGAACAAAAACCTGTTTCGACAGGATATCGAGTTTTCGTGTTGTATTTATAATAAGCTCAGAATTATCCATCTCTTCTAGCTTCGAATACCTGTTGGCCCCCCCGAAGCCAGCCATTCTAACTGCTGATGGAATAGGCTCTGCTTCAAAGATTACCCTGTAAATATTGTCATCCCTGTTCTGAATATCTTCAAGAACCTTCGAGATCTTCTCGAAATCTTTATTTAACAGGTTATATTGTGAGAGTAATTGTTCATTTTGACGCTTTAAACGCTTTGTTTTTGGCGGATCGAAAAACTGGAGAAAAATCAAGAAAAAAATCACTCCTGAAACAAGGCTTGTTGACAAATATCCTAGTACCCGCTTGACCAATGTTTTGATGTTGCGCTCGATTTTATCAAAGCTTAATGTGTCAGGATTGAATCTGTAATTGGTTTTACCCATAATCTTCTTGAGTTTTATTTTGGTTCACCATGGTCAAAATTAGCGAAATAATCTAATTTTGCAAAGATTTTAAAAAATGGTGCTTAAATGGCGCTACAAATCTATTAAAATTATCCTTTAAACGAGACCGTTTTCGTTGTAAAGCTCAATTTTAAAGGTTTTTAACTAATATATTTTATGAATTCAAAACAGATACGTCAAACATTTCTCGACTTCTTTGCCTCCAAGGCACATGCCATTGTAGCTTCAGCACCAATGGTTGTTAAGAACGATCCAACACTGATGTTTACCAATGCGGGAATGAATCAGTTTAAAGATATTTTTCTGGGAAACTCGCCGGCAAAGAATCCACGGGTTGCTGATACTCAGAAGTGTTTGAGGGTTTCCGGAAAACATAACGATCTTGAAGAGGTAGGGCATGATACCTATCATCATACCATGTTTGAGATGCTCGGAAACTGGTCCTTTGGCAACTATTTTAAGGAAGAGGCGATCGACTGGGCCTGGGAATTGCTGGTTGATATTTATAAGATACCTGTAGATAAACTTTATGTGACTATTTTCGAAGGTGATGAAAAGGATGGTGTCCCAATGGATACAGAAGCACACGCATTTTGGCGCAAATATCTGCCTGAAGATCGTATTCTGAAAGGGAATAAAAAAGATAATTTCTGGGAGATGGGTGAATCGGGTCCGTGCGGCCCCTGCTCCGAAATCCATGTCGATATCCGAAATGAGGATGAAAGATCCAAAATTAACGGGCGCAATCTTGTGAATGAAAGCCATCCTCAGGTAATCGAAATCTGGAATCTGGTGTTTATACAATTTAACCGCAAAGCAAATGGACAACTGGAAGAGCTTCCTGCTAAACATGTCGACACGGGAATGGGATTCGAAAGGTTATGTATGGTTATCCAAAATAAGCAATCAAATTATGATACAGATGTCTTTCAGGATGTGATTACGCAGATTGGCTACCTTGCCGGTAAAAAATACGGGGCTGACGAAAAAGCCGATATAGCTATGCGTGTAATTGCCGACCACCTCCGTGCAATCTCATTTGCAATCACTGACGGACAGTTACCATCAAATAATAAAGCAGGTTATGTAATCAGGCGTATCTTACGGCGGGCTGTCCGATATGGTTATACTTTCCTCGATTTCAGGAAACCTTTTATTAATCAGCTGGTTCCTGTTCTTGCAGAAAAAATGGGAAGTGCATTTCCAGAACTCGTAAAACAACAGGAGCTCGTGGTAAATGTCATTCGTGAAGAAGAGGATTCATTTCTGAGGACCCTTGAAACAGGAATTAAGATGCTCGATACGATTATCGAAGCAACTAAAAAGAAAAACGGGTTGGAAGTTAGCGGCAACGTGGCATTCGAACTTTATGACACCTTCGGTTTTCCCCTTGATCTCACTGAGCTAATACTTCGCGAACAAGGGCTTACAGTAAATCGTAACGAGTTTGAATCTGCAATGGAAGCACAGAAAAACCGTTCCCGCAGCGCTACCCAACTCGAAACAGGTGACTGGATCGAGTTGCAACATGCAGAAGGAGAAGGATTTGTCGGATACGATTCTGTTGAAGCAAAAGTTAAGATCAACCGTTACCGGAAAGTTAAGGGGAAGAAAGGAGAGTTTTTCCAGCTGGTATTTAATACAACGCCATTTTATGCCGAATCAGGAGGCCAGGTTGGTGATTCTGGTACTATTGAAATTGATGGAAGTAAAGTAGAAATATTTGATACGGTTAAAGAAAACAATCTTACCGTTCACCTGGCTAAGGAACTTCCTGCAAATCCTGAAGGGACTTTCACTGCATTGGTAAATGTAAATAACCGCCGATTAACAGAAAACAATCATACTGCAACCCATCTTCTTGATCATGCTTTGCGTGAAATCCTTGGTAATCATATCGAGCAAAAAGGTTCATTGGTAAATCCGGATTCTTTGCGATTTGATTTTAACCACTTTCAGAAAGTAACTGACCAGGAGCTGCTTCGGATTCAAAAACGGGTAAACGAGTTGATAAGGGCTAACGACCGAAAAGATGAACGCCGTGAAGTTCCGATGGCAGAGGCCGAAGCGATGGGTGCAATCGCCTTATTTGGTGAGAAGTACGGAGATCAGGTCCGAGTAATTAAATTTGGTGACTCAGTGGAATTATGTGGCGGTACACATGTTGAATCAACTGGTTCTATCGGACAGTTTATAATACTTTCTGAAGGATCAATATCAGCAGGTGTGCGTAGAATTGAAGCAATTACAGCATCTAAAGCAGAAGAGTATTTGGAGCGAAATTTAAAGACATTAAAGGAGGTTTCTTCATTATTCAATAATCCGGCCGATCTGAAAGGGGCAGTCGAGGATCTGTTTGTTAAATATCAACTTCTTCTAAAACAGTCAGAAGCTTTTGAAAAGGAGAATGCCGGTAAATTGAAAAAAGAACTGCTAGGTCATATTGAACCTATCAATGGGATTAACTTTCTGGCCCATCAGATAAAAGTCGATAATTCTGCTATTTTAAAAGATATCGCATTCCAGCTGAAAGGGGAGGTTGAAAATCTTTTTCTTGTTTTGGCTGCTGAAATTGATGGGAAGGCGAATATTCACGTAATGATATCGGATAATCTGTTGAAAGAAAGGGACCTGAATGCAGGCGCTATCATCCGCGAACTTGCTAAATCTGTCAATGGCAGCGGAGGTGGTCAGCCTTTTTATGCAACCGCAGGCGGAAAAGAACCTGCTGGTATACCAGTCCTGATCCAAAATGCCAGAAGATTGTTAAGCTCTGAAAAATAGGCATATAAATCAGAGAAAGGAATCAGAAGGGCAAATTTCAAAATATTTAAATTTATAACAACAGGTCAATCCAGGCAGTTTTATCGCTGTCCGGGGTTTGGCATTGGGTTGTTCATAGATTCTAAAATCCGGGGCTATCGACAGCGACTATTTTTTTCTATATTAGCACACTTAAAATAACACACATGAAAAATTTCTATAGTTTCCTTTTTTCCATTTCAACAGCAGGGTTTTTACTGCTGCTTTTTGCTTTTTCGCTGGCTGCTGGAACTTTTATCGAAAACAGCTACGGTACAGAAGCTGCTCGGGCTATGGTGTATAATACCTGGTGGCTCGAATTAATCCTTATCGCTCTGAGTGCGAATATGATTGCCAATTTTTTAAAGCATAAGATGTATTTGAAAAAGAGACTCACAATGGGGATTTTTCATCTCGCATTTGTTTTAATCATAATTGGGGCCGGGGTAACCCGCTATTTTGGCAGCGAGGGTGTTGTCCATATCCGTGAAGGGGAATCTACAAATATCCTTATCTCCAACCAAACAAAATTTAATTTTGAAGCTATATATCAGGGTGAGCAGAAACGATTTTCAGAGCCTGCCGGAGCCACAATCCTTGCCGGAAATAAATTGTCAGGAGCGATACAAATCGGAGGAAAAGAGATTGGCGTAAAATCGGTAAATTACATTGCCGACGCCCAACGGAGTATCCAGGAAACAAGCCAGGGTGAACCGATGATCGAACTTGTCTATTCCTCAGGGAGCGGCATGAAGAATGAATTACTCACAATCGGTCAGTTAGTCGCTGCTGGTGGAGTCTCAATAGGTTTTAATACGGCGGCCAATGTCCGTTTTAACCTGAAAGATGATAGTCTGAAAATGTCAGCCGATAATGTTATTCACTCATCCAATATGCAGGCTGAGCAATTACCTGATTGTCCTGCCGGCAAAGAAATGGCCTGCACTGAAAGGCTTATTTATCAGGTTGGAAGCACTTCAATTGTGGTAAAACGATTTTTAAAGTCTGCACGTGTGGAGGCTTCAGCCGGGAACGGTACCCCAACCGGCGAAAACGCCCTGGTTATTCAGTTAGCCGACAACCAAAAGCAACAGGAGATTACCCTGTGGACCTCAGCTCAAAACGAATCGATGAAATATACAGGATCTTTCCAGGGGGTAAATTACAGGATGTGGGTTGGTCCCGAAGAGATTGTTCTCCCATTTTCGTTGAAATTAAAAGATTTTACACTGATCAGATATCCTGGCTCAAATTCCCCTTCGTCTTATGAAAGCCTCGTTACCCTCACCGACAAGGAGAAGGGGATTAATGAAGACCATAAGATTTTTATGAATAATATACTGAATCACAGGGGATACCGGTTTTATCAGTCTTCCTACGATATGGATGAAAAGGGTACTGTTCTTTCAGTCAATGATGATCTTCCCGGAACACTTATCACCTACCTGGGTTATTTGCTCCTTGCTCTAGGAATTCTATTATCTATCTTTAATAAAAACAGTCACTTTTATAATCTTATGAAAAAGGCCTCAGCAGGAACAGCAATGGCCGCATTTCTCATTCTGACCTGCGGATTTACCGCCAACGCGTTTGAACCTCATTCTGTTTCATCTGACATTTCGAAAGAATTTGCCAAAGTGTGGGTGCAGGGTCATGATGGCCGGATAAAGCCATTCAGTACCCTTGCATACGAGATGGTGATGAAGGTTTCAAGGTCGGAGTCTATTTCAGGTCAGCTGCCTGAACAAGTCGTCCTTGGAATGCTGGCATATCCACAGGATTGGCAACAGTTACCAATGATAGCAATTTCGGATGATCAGATCGGAGCAAAACTTGGTTTATCAGAAAGTAAAGCCTCATTCAACGATTTCTTCGATCAACAGGGGAATTATAAATTAGCCAATGATGTTCAGACAGCCTTCGGAAAGAAACCTGGTGACCGGAAACTCTACGATAACAATGTGATAAAGGTTGATGACCGGCTTAATGTCGTTTACCAGGTTTATCATGGTGATATGTACAAATTCTTCCCTTCACCCGACCGGAACGATCAGGTCTGGTACACCCCGATTGACCATTACCCTTCAAGCTTTGGACCTGATTCCTCCCTCGTCTCCAAGGTCTTCCCCAGCTTTGTCAATTCATTAGGTGATGGGAATCTGGAAT
>CAIOOC010000162.1 GCA_903859795.1 uncultured Bacteroidia bacterium | reverse complement strand
GTTATCGATCAATCTTTTTCGGTTTTCAATGGGAACAACACCAAGGGCAAGTGGCAGAATATCTGACGTTTGTGAAGCAGTTGCATAATGCCCGGTCTTCATATTAAACCACTCCCTATTAATTCTACCTCTTATTGCTTCCGCTAAGACGCTATACCTGTTCATTTCATCACTTTTTCCCAATACCTTACTTATGTTGGCTAGTATCCTGGTATTCTGATAATAAAGGCAAGTCCAGATAAAATCCTTTGGCGTTTCTTTGCTGATGAATTCCCAACCAGGACCGCCTTCAGTCTTTGGCAACATGTGTTCGCCAAGCCACCCTTTTCTGACGATATGCATCGAATCGGCCAAATCCCTCCCAATAAAATCGACCCAGGCTTTAATAGTCGGGTAATGCTGCTCTAATATCTGCCTGTCGCCATAACATTCATACAAATACCAGATAAGCATGGGATAAGCGCCATTTTGTGACACGTCACTCTCGCGTTTCATGCCCGGAAGAACTGGTGCAACATCGGAAAGATCACCGTTTGGAGAACTGGTAAGCTGTATATTTCGGGCCTCTCTTAACCAAAGATCAGGCATGAATTTACGGGTTGCAAGGGATCCGAAAAGACTGGCTGGCTCATTGTAGGTAATGGGCTCTCGATGAATGCAATCAAGAATAAATCCTTTCAGTCCGACCTTAAGTGAATGTTGAATGTTATCGTGGATCCGGTTCAGCAGTTCGTTGGAACAGGCAAATGTGCCATACGTATCGACATCACTGTAAACTTCTATCCCTGTGAGTGTTTGTGTTGTTGGTACTTCTTCAAGCCCCTCCAACCGTACGAGTCTAACAGGATGGAAGGTGAATCGTGGTTCATAGATTTCCCCTTCAGGAGCACCTTTAAGAATATAAATATCATGTTCACCTCCATAGGTGACTATTCTATCCTTCTCATAGCTGATGGTGATCTTTGTACCTGCCTTGCCTCTGACGTTGAGCCTGACCCACCCTGAGAAATACCTGTCAAACTCAAATACCCATGCGCCTTTGTCATCTTTCGTCACTTTTATTGGATGTAAGGTATCCTGAACTTTTATGTGAGGGAAAGTCTGACAAATCAAGCGACCTTTAGGAGCTGATAATACTGATGCCAAAGTCCACTGTTTATCATCATAGCCGGCCGTATTCCACAATGACTTTTCAAGCCTGGCATCGTATCCCTCTCCGGGCCTTTTCTCGTTTGAGATTATTGGTCCGCTGACGGTCTTCCAGGTCTGGTCTGTAAAGAATTGTTGCTCTGTTCCATCATCATACTTAACCATCATCTGAAGAATCGTCTGCGGCCTGTCTGCCCAGCCATTTAACTTCTCGAATATACCCGTAGCACTAAACCATCCATTTCCAAGGATAATGCCAATAGCATTAGAGCCCTGGTTAAGCAAAGAGGTGACATCGTAGGTACAATAAAAGACCTCCTGATTATAATCGGTAAGACCAGGAGAGAGTACATCATCAGATACCTTTTTCCCGTTAATGTAAAGTTCACTCCACCCAAGGCCTGAGAAGTAAACCCTCGCGCTCCTGACCTTTCCGGTAATCTCAACCTCTTTACGAAGCAAAGGTGAATTCGCAGAATCAGAATTCTTAATCGTTTGAGCCCCGATCCATTTCCCATTCCAGTCCGACTTTGTCAGCAGACCTATCTCAAACCTGGTTGGTTTACTCCAATCACTTACAGCCTTTTTCTCATCCCAAACGCGAACCTTCCAAAAACAAACCTGGCGGCTCTGAAGCGGTTTCCCTTTATATTGTATACTGAAAGACTGGTCAGAATCAATCTTATCAGAATTCCAGAGGTCTCCATTGTCTTTATCGAGTTTTGTAAGGCTGCTTGCAACAAGTACCTGATAGGCTGATTGATGCTGGCTACGTTTATTCGTCTCCAACTGCCAGCCAAAAAATGGTTTATCTGATTGTAATCCTATAGGCTCGGAATTATATTCGGCTGTCAATATCATTGGAAGCATTTGACTCTTCGCAACTTTCTGTGAAAAACTTTCTAAGGTAAATGTCGCGATGAAGATTAGTAAATAGACCCTAGTGCTTGTAAAGTATCTGCAAATTTTCATAATTTTTCAATCATAAGGTTTTATTGGATCAATAAATTCAAAAAGATACAGGATCTACAATCCTTTTTTCATTGCGAAGTCACACCTGTCTGAAAAATGACCCGGATTATATTGAACAAATCCATATTTGCTATATAACGCAATAGCTTTGTCTAACAATATGTTAGTCTCTAAAATCATCTTGGAATATCCCAATTCACCTGCCTTTTTAAGCGCATCTTCCAACATTAATTTTCCAAGCCCTTTACCTTGAAAACGAGTCAACAAATACATTTTTCTCAATTCGCATGTTTCTCCGTTAATTTGAATTATTCCATATGAACCAATAATCTCATTCTCGTTTTCCAAAACTGCAAACCACCCGTTTTTATCAAAATAATAATTTTTAATGTCAGATAAATCCTTGTCAGTTTCTTGAGGGTTAGTTTTAAGTCCGTAATCTGACAAAACTGTTTTTACTATATCCAGAATTTTGAACTCATCTTCTTTTCTAGCTTTCCTTAAACAAATCATAACATCCAATCTATCTAATGAAGTTAGTTGCCACTTTCTGCTCTGCAGCAGGTTCTTCAACCAAATCAGTTGAAGCCACTTTCATTTTTAAAAGCCATGCCATGTTCTTTCCCAGAACACGCATAGCCTGTTTACCTTCAAAATCTTGACTAACCTCGCCAATACTTCGGCCATGAATTACATTCCAATAATTTGAGGTCGAAATAATCATTTCACAAATACTGAGATAATGGTTCAGACTATCCAGGGTTGCTGAACCTCCCGTTCGCCTGAGAGCAACTACTGATGCTCCGACTTTGTGACGAAATAAGTTCCCATTAGCTCCTGAAACATAAAACACTCTGTCCAAGAAACATTTCATCGAACCTGCAATACCAGAATAATAGACGGGTGAACCTAATATTATACCATCCGCAAGTTTCAAATGCTTTATCCATTTGTTTATCTCATCAGCTTTAATCGAACATTCTTCATCCTTGTTAACTGCACACTCACCACATGCCATACATCCATGAATCAATTTATGCCCAACATGAATAATTTCAAAATCAATACCATTGGCAATAAGTTCATCACCAACCATAGTTAACGCCTGGAATGTATTTCCTTCTTTTTTGGGACTACCGTTTATAGCAATTACTTTCATCTGGATTTTTTCGATTATATAATTTATTATTTACGCCGACCAAGCAAAGATATCAATCAATAGCAAGAAAAGTAAGGAGTAATTTCGGTTAATTATCAGATTACTTCTAAAATGATCAAAGTTCTGATTATTTAGATGGGATTAGATTATATCTCTATTCCGGGCAAAGTTGTACATCATCCTATTGCCTATTAAGTTTTTTTAGTAATATTGTTTTCAGTTAAATTGACTAGTTGATACAGAAAAATAATTTACACTATAAAGTAAACGATATACCCGTATCAACTGAGATAATTGATGCAAAATAATTGGTATTATCGCTAATCCTTGAAACATTATCTTTGGTAAAAAATCCAACAGAACTGGCGGCTCAATAAAGTGATTGGTTCATTTTCTCAAATATAAAATATTTTAGAATGAAGCTCCTGACTAACTTAGTGTTTACTTTTCTTATTGTATCTTCTGGATTTGCCCAAACAACTGATGATTGGAAACTTGCCCGTAATCAGGAGGGGGTAAAAATATATCTCAGAAGTGTCAAAGGCCTGGGGACAAAGGAAGTTTTAGGGTTTACGCAGGTACATGCAACCTTAGGTGCATTGGTGAGTATGGTAAAGGACCCTGAAAATCATCATAGCTGGATATATGCAAATAAAGAAGCAAAGTTCCTTAAAATAATCAGCGAAATTGATTGGATCTATTACAACATTTCTGAAGCTCCCTGGCCGGTACGTGATAGAGATTTGATTACCCATGCAAAACTGGAACAAGATACTGATTCTTATGCTGTAAGAATTGATTCCGAGGGTTTGCCTGAATATATCCCTGCCAATAAAAAACTTGTCAGGATAGCCAGACTAAAATCGACGTGGGTATTCACTCCAAAAATTAATGGAATTATTGATATACGTTTCGAGTTATCCATTGATCTGGGAGGTGACATACCTGCATGGCTTGTCAATTTTGCCATTGACAAAGGTCCATTCAACACACTGCTGAATATGGCAAAAGTGGTTAGTTCCGACAAATATCGAAATAAGGTTCTTCCTTATATCAAGGAAAAAACTTTTTAGTCCAATCAATAACCCAATCCTATGAAAATCAGCATTACCGGGGCAAGCGGACATATTGGCAACAATCTTTGCCGGGAACTGATTAACCAAAAGCATCGGGTTAAAGCGCTTGTCCACACTTTTGATAAGTCGCTGAAAGGGGTGGATGTTGAAAGAGTAAATGGCAATATCCTGGACAAAAAAGCGGTCAATACAGTTATTGAGGGTGCCGATTACGTTTTTCATACAGCTGCCATCATTTCAATCGGGGTGAATTCAAAAGACAAAATATTTCAGACTAATATTGAAGGTACCCGCAATGTTATTGAGGCTTGTTTATTCCATAAAGTAAAGCGATTGGTCCATTTCAGTTCAATTCACGCACTAAAAAGTGGCCCCTCCGATAAACTTCTTGACGAATCAGGGCCATTAGCCGGCATTGAGGCCTTTTATTACAGTCAATCGAAGGCAAACGCAGAAATACTATTGTTAGATGCCTGCAACCGCGGACTAAACACAATTATTCTAAATCCTTCGTCAGTGGTCGGCCCGTATGATTTTGTCCCATCACTTGCGGGGCAAATGATAATTAAAATTGCAACAGGTAAACTTCCATTCCTAATCAAGGGCGGATACCATTGGGTAGATGTCAGGGATGTGGTTTCTGCAGCTATCAACGCGATGGGAATGGGCCAAAGTGGTGAAAGATACCTTTTGACAAGCCAATGGATAAGTCTTCTGGATATAGCCGCGATAATATGCAATGAGGTCAATAGGAAAACACCGGCTATTATTCCCGATTTTCTCGCATGGACGGGGCTTCCATTTATTCAACTTTTCAGTAAACTCTCAGGAAATAAGGCACTTTATACGAAAGAGTCATTGAACATTGTAAGCACCTCACCGAAGTTGGTTAATCACCAAAAAGCCGTCAAAGAGCTCGGTTTCAACCCCAGGCCGGTTGAGCAGACTTTTGTAGATTCCCTGCACTGGTTCCAGACCGAAGGAAACATAAACATCCGAAAACTGTTAAAAACAACTCATAATGACCAACTTTACAACGAATAACAATCTTAT
>CAIOOC010000161.1 GCA_903859795.1 uncultured Bacteroidia bacterium | reverse complement strand
ATTTTTTTACATCGACAGTTCTGCTGGCGCTGCTCACTTCGTGCCAGCAGAAAATTGGGAATCCAATCGATCTTGGCCTGATAGGAATTGATCCCGGGAAAATTTTGCTTACAAACTCAGCAGGTGAGATAATTAATCCCAGATCAGGTACATTTAATATCAATTATAAAATTGACACAATCTGTGATGGTACGTACCATTTAAAGGTTTTTGTATTCTCAACAAATCATTGCCGTATGCGTGACCTTAAGATTCCATTACAGTTTAAACCTGGCAGAGATGTTCGTTTAGATGAAGTCAGAAATTCATTTCACTGGGTATCACACCTGAAAAAAAAAGCTGAAGACATCATTTCACAGCATGATTTCCGATCTCCCGCTATCATCCTGACCCACAAGCAGTCGGCAGTTTCTGTAATTCCAGACCTTGACGAAATGAAAGCCTTTCCCAAAACACCCTATTACCTCGATATGAATTTCGGAGATGAAGGGTGTACCGTTTCATTTGGTCTTTCAAACTACAAGGTTACAGGGCACACTTTTTATGAACGTAAAGACACTTCCACCTTCATTCTTCCCGAAAAGATCATGCTGGGTCTTTATATAATTTGTTCCGGTCACTCTTCTCCATTGGATATTCTGAAGAAAACGAACGCATTCCTGTGGAACACATTCGGTAAAGTATACATTGATTCTCTTTCACCTCAGGTAATGCCATTCCAAAAATATGCTGTGGCCGGTTATTCAATGGCCTTGCGTAAATACTGGGTGAATGGCACAAAACCGGGAACAGGGGGAATAACGAATTCCACCTTTTTCGACAAGGGAACAGGAGAATACCGTGGCCGGGAATATAAAGATGACCTATGGTTTCACTCGTGGTTTAATAATGCGCGTAGTGCCTACGGGCTGTACTTCTGGGGAAAAGAGACCAACAACAAACTATGGAAAGATAAAGCAATCTCAATGATGAACCTTCTCATGAGCAGCCCGCAACATAACGGATTCTTTCCAACTATTTGGGTGCCTGAGAAAAACGGGTGGGTCTCTTCTGGTCAGGGTGGTGGTCCAAAGCTTTATCATATTCCGGACAATGCCTGGACAGCCATTTGGCTATTGCGCTTTAATGATGAATTAAAGGTACTACCCGGGTCCGACAAATATCTGAGTGACTTTGTGAGCGGACTGATTAATACCCAGCTGGCAAACGGAAGCTTCCCTGAAAGACTCAATGTAAATGATTTATCACCAGATTCCATTTTAAAAAACAGCGCTTCCGGTGCAATGTCTGCCTGGTTTCTTGAAGAGATGATATTACGCCAAAAATTATCTCCTTTTTTAGATCATCAGGCGCGTGCTGCAGCAACAAGATCATTGTCATTTCTTGAAGAAAATATCCTGCCAAAACTCTGCTTTCAGGACTATGAGGTATTTTTCTCGTGCGCGCCAAATCGACTCAACAGTTTTGATTCATTAACGTGGCAGTATCCGAATAACACCCTCGCCATACAGTGGAATGCTGAAGCATTTCTGAAAGCCTATCAGATCTTTCACAAAAAACAGTATCTAAATCAGGGTGAATATTGCCTTAACATCCTGTCTCTCTACCAACAGGTATGGAGTCCATCCTTTATTGATTTTTATGCCTTTGGCGGATTCGGAGTACAAAATACTGATTGTGAATGGTCAGACGCACGGCAGGCGCAATTTGCCGAGACCTATCTAAACTTCTACCTGGCAACAGGAAAACATGAGTACCTGCAGCGAAGCATCGCAGCCTGCCGTGCCTCATTTGCCCTGATGGCCATCCCAGAAAATAAAGTCACAAGCCCACGTAATTATGAAGGGACTTCGTTCAACGGTGAATACTTTGGAGCAATGGCAGAAAACTACGGGCACTCAGGCACAAACCAACGCTCATTCCAGTCCGGCTTCCACTGGGGAACAGGAAGTGCACTCACTACAGCGGCCATCTTTAAATCAAGACTCGGAGATATTTACATTGATGGTTCTGCACATTCTGCCACCGGTGTAGACGGAATTGTTGTTCAGAAAACCCAATGGGGCGACACCTTAAAGCTTGTGACCAGACGGCTTGCAAACACTAAATTACTGAAAGTATGCAGCAATAATAATGAAATTGTTGGAAGAACTGTAATAACAGATAATGGCGAGACCATTAAAGTTTCCTTATACAGAATAAATTAAAATAAAAGAGAAGAGAGTAAAAACCTTATATTCGTTTGCAAATATTCCAATGTAATTTCACATGCTTAAGAATTTATCGCTTTCTATATTATTTTGTATCAATTCAATGAAAATGTAAAACATTGTGCACCACTCCGGTATAAAAAAT
>CAIOOC010000160.1 GCA_903859795.1 uncultured Bacteroidia bacterium | reverse complement strand
GGTTACAGCTTCAATAAAGCTAAATCCCATAATTAATTTCTCCACATCAAAAGATTCGATCCGGATCTCTTTTCCCGAATTATTGAGCAGGTTTATTTTTTTGCGGATAACCGGCAAATCAGGATAGAGAAGGTAGGTGATATCAGCCTCAATTCCTGTAAATTCATTGATTCCCTGAAGTTTAATTGTAACTCCATTACCCTTTCGGGAATCGCCTGCCTGAACGAAAGTGATTAAATTCCATCCTGATTCCCCGTCGCACTGTCTTCCATCAATTTCGAGCGAAAACTCCTTCGACTGTTCAGAATCAAAATTCAGATCACTCCCCTTGATTTTAAGATTTTTCGTGTGTATATGGCCATTCTCCACGACGATTTCGCGTACCACTACTCCATTGTCAAGAATCAACAAATTGTTCTTCCAGGAGGCAAAGTTTTGGGCTTTCAGAAACGTTGCAAAAAGGAAAAGACTAATGAAACACCAAACTTTCATAATTTAAAGGCTTACTTCAGTTTAAGATATACTTATTCAGCTACTTAATGACCTTAAACCGTTTTGATCCGGAGATTGTAGTTTTAAATAGTTCCAATTCGTAGGGACTATACATCTTAAAATCTGATGTATAAAGGTCGTGCTGCCATATCCGGGTATATGGTCCGTCGCCGGGCCGGTGCCCCCATGGAAGATTGGTCTGCGTTTTGCCGTTTACCAATCCCCAATGCAGGCAACCGACATTTTCCTTAGCGAAAACAGGCAAGACACTTTCGACAGTCGACCCTAAAGGACGGTTAAGCCATTCGGTACAAATGATTGGGCGAATATATTCCTTTAGAGAAACGATAGTCCTTTCAACATCTTCCTTGGGTGAGTAGTTGTGAAATGTAATAATATCAGAGTTTTCCGCAATAGTTTTGGATAATTCAGGATTACCAAAAATACAGATTGTTAAAGGCTGTGCTGGATTTACTAACCTTGCCCACTTAAACACTTTTCTAACTAATAGCAAACTCTTGTCATTCGGCTCATTAAATAAATCCCAGGCTAAAACGGCTGGTTCATTTTTAAAGTTTCCGATTACATCTTTAATATATTTCTCAAGTCTGAAATAGCTCGTAGTATCTGCAACCATCGTATGGCCAGGACTTGGTGACCATGCCCATGCATACCATCCGTCAAAAGGTTCGGGTTGCTTTCCAAGGCTGGGATCAACATTAGTTCCGAACACGCAGTCGTCAAAAAAGGCAGGTATTACCCTTATTTTATGTCTCTTACAGATTGACAGGAAATCCCCGAATACCTGATCAAAATATTTTGGGTCATCTTCCCAAACGATAAACTGAAGGACTACCCTAACTGTATTAAAACCGGTCGTCTCTGCCAATGTCAGCTCCCTTTCAATGACTTCTGGCGAGTAGCTTGTTTTGTCCCACATAGCGGTATAGTTGATGGCATTTGCAGGAATGTAGTTAAATCCACAGATCCAGGGATTTTCGTTATACCATTTCCATGCCTTTTCGGTACTCCACTTTTCCCCGGATTGCTGAGCCATTCCTGATAAAGCTGGGAATATCCAGACTATCAGACTAATATACCAAAATAATTTTGGAGTATTTTTCATAATACTATTGCATGAAGGGGTAAAATTCTGTCCATTTACAGGCCGGATTCGTTGAATCTTATTTCCTTTACCGCTTCAATCATGGCCATAAAACCGTCCACCGGGATATAACCTGGAATTGAATTACCCGATCCCAGACCATACCCCTTTGCAGAATTGCGGTACTGAGCCCCCCGCTCCAAAACAGTCTGACGTACACTCTCGGGTTTTTCGAGAACCAGCAGATTCAGATCAAACCCTCCGAACAGGCCAATCCTGTCGCTGTATTTGTCAATCCATACCGGGAATGGTGCAATCTGATCTTCGTTCGAGTGTTTCGCGTCAATGCCCAGTGAGATAATATCTTCCATCAGTGGAAAGATATTACCGCACGAATGGAGCAGAAACTTATGATTCGAGCGATGGATCAGATCGATCACCTTTTTGTATTGCGGGAAGATATGCTCACGGATAATATCGGGTTCAAGCAACGTGGAAGTTTTGTGTCCAAGGTCGTCGCCCATTCTGAAAAAAACGAAGATATCGGAATATTTTTCGATTACACCTGTCCAGAGTAATTCCCAAAGGTCACCAATCTTTCTAAAAATATCCCCAAACAGGTCCGGCTCCATACATTGCATCACGCATAAATATTCATACCCCACAAGATCCTGGCTCGCTTCAAAAATGCCATAACCGCATCCGCCATAGGCTTTCATTCCTGCGGGCAGTGTTTTGCGGATAGCTTCAAAATGGGGGGTATAGGTTTCCCAGAATATCTTTGGGATATCGTCCCAGGGATAGCTATTAAAGTCTTCACGGGTTTGAATCGGTCCTGCCATTCCTCCCATAATCGCCCCATGACCCGGAAGAATATCACAAATGGCTGCCTCAAAATCGAAGCCGTCATAGGTCATCTCCTTCCAGAAGCCGATCACCTTTCGGTAATAATCTTCAAGTTCATGATTTTTAAGCCCCTGGGATGAGATCGTTTCTCCACGTACTTTCGAGATAAACGGGGTATCAATATGGTGCTCATAAAGGGGCAACCGGTCAGGGCGCTGGTTATTCAGGACCTGAATGAGGTTGAGATAATTAGGTTCGAAACTCATCGGTTAATTAGTATTAATTTTTAAGAATGAAATAATCTTGCATTTTTATTATTTATGACTTTCCTTCCCAAATTTATTCAATTTTTATTGTTTTAGTCACTAGTTAATAAGCCAAAAGTAAAGGTAAACCTATTAACGCTTTACCAAACAACTTTTAACGTAGCCATCCCGTTTGCCGGCACAGTTAAATCATTACTGATCTTTGGACCAGCCACCTCCTCCTTTTCGCAAAGGTTTACAGAAGACGGATTTCCGGCGGGCCAGGATAATCTGACTGCCTCATCCTTATCCGAGACTGAGCGCAACCGAAGAATAAGTGTATTCCGTGATGCTGGCGATTTTAATATCGAGACTGTTACTGCAGGAGATCCGTCAATGGCTACTAATGATTTAGCAATTGAATTATTTTTGGCTGCAAACGAAACCAAAGGTTGCGCCTGTTCCAATCCAAAACGGTTTGCAGCTGCAACATCATAAACCCCGTGAGGAAGTATTCGGTAACGGAATGTAACCGGACCATCCTGGGTAAGAGGGAAATTGGTGAACCAGTGATTATTCATCACCCATGAATATATAGCCGGCGATGGATCAAGTTTTTTAAGCCATGGTTTGCGCTCGCCGCTCCAGGTACCCGACTGATTTGCAGTCATTGATCCGCTTTCCATTAGCGGAGCGTCTAGTGAACACCAGGTTACACCCTCATTTTCGTTTGAAACATCTGCCCACCGTTGCATCGTGAGCCAGTTCCTGTTTCCTCCGGGCAACTGATCCTTTTCAACCTCCATAATACCCCAGGGAATATCAATATGTGTTATCCCTTTGGGAATATCGAAACCAAAGCCAAAATGGATTCCGTCTTTGGCAGGAAGGGGGAGCTTGTCTACAACATTTGAAATCTCAACCCAGGGCAGCCCCTGAGTAACACGTACTGAACGTGAAATATAACGGCATCCTGTTGCTTTTGATTTTACACACAATTCAACAACCAACGGACCAGATTCAACTGTTGAAACTGTGATTGCCGAATCGGCTACAGCATTATCATTATCGCCAGACAACCAGCGAAACGCATTTAACCCGCCATTGATTTTTACATCCGCAAAATTCCGTCCGGTTGCTTTATTCAATAGTTGAACGATATTTCCAGTTATAGGGTTAATTTTAACCTGAATATCTTTATTCGATAATGTAGTTCCCTCTAAATTACAACCATGATCAAGCGGAGATTTTCCGGCCATTACCTGGTAGTGATCGGAACCCAATGCAGGAACATCCTTAGCAAGAAACACAAGTTCGCCAGTTGAAAGTCGCTGCGACATCACATCTTTCCCCTGACTGTCCGTTACACGGTCGCCGCGCAAACTCTCTGCTCTTGAAAGAGTAACCAGTCCGCCATGAGGCCACGATTGGGTATTGATTACAGCTATGCCACCCTCTGAAGGTCCCTCCACCGGACCAAGTGCTCCTGTTGATCTATCAGTAGCGGGTGCTATTGCCTCCTCAAGAAGTGTCTGGGTGCGATCGTCAGCGGTGTGAAAATAGCTTTGTTTAACCTTCCAGATAGCTTCCTGAAAAAATGGTTCAGTAGGATTTTCTGCACACCAGGTATGTTCAGAACCAAGAGCGATAAAACGCCAGGCATCATCGAATTCGGCGCGGGGTGCCCCCTTACCGGGACGAAGCATTGACCAAAGGGTTTCGGCCTGCACAAGTCTTTCCTTGGCATTACGGTTAATTGCAGTAAGACCTGCAGCGGTGCCTAACCCATCGGTCCAGTATTCATTAAATTCACCTTTTACGACCGGCAGTTTATCTCCGTAATTTTTTTCGATCATTTCCATAATTTCAGTACCGCCGGCAATTACAAGGTGCGGATAGGCATATTGCTCATTCCATTTCCGCACTGCATCGGGAATATCAGCATCAAGCGGGCAATTGTCCCACAAGCACCATGAAACAACATAAAAATTGAATGGATTATCCGAACGCTCCCGTTTTACCAGTTCCTTGATAAAATTCACATTGGCACTATCGGTTTTGATCACAGCAGGCACCTTGTCCATATCACGCTGGCCAAACCATGGCCGGCCTGTGTTTCCACCTTTAGACATGCTCCCGCTGTTACCATAGCCTCCCGGCTGAAAATAAAGAATCTTTGATTTCCCGTCAGGACCAACCCACCAGAAGGGTTTTTCATCCACAATGTGAGCATTACCTGCCCGGCATCCGTTTGGCCACATCATGATGTATCGGACACCCTGTTGTGCCATAACCGGAATAAGACCCCACGAAATACCGGGAATATCCATCTGTTGGTAAGTCTTCATTGGTATACCGGAAAGATTCTGCATTTCCCGACTAAACCTCAATACCTGGAACAGTTCTTCACCCGAGCAACTGCTTGTATTTAGATTTAAATAGCTTGCATCAATGCACAGAAATCCATCTTTAATTGCCTTTACAGCCTGCTCTTTTTGTTCTGAAGTTGCGGTCTGCCAATAGCGTTCAAGTGGCCATGTTATTTCAGGATTCCAGCGATAACGTGCCCCTTCAGGATAGTTCTTTGTGGCTTCAGCCAGTTTGATCCCCTCATCTATGTTTCGTTTGTGCAGAATTTCAACATTCGCCTGAGTATTGGTGTAGCCAATGTCAACATGAGAATGAGGATAAATATAAACTTTCCACTCCCGCATTGGAGGCACAATAAATGTCTTCTTTAATGAATTTTTGCCTTGACGAATGGTCAGAGAAACCCGTGATTCTTTTTTCAGACCAATATTTGTGGGGAGCAGAATCTGACTGGTCATATTCCCGTAAGCCGGCATCGACAATTCCGTGAATTCTGTCACCCGGTCGACCGCAATCTCTATTTGAGCTTTTCCATAAAGTCTTTCACCTTTAAAGTCAAGGGTGATTTCTCGTCCGGGTTTGCCATCGGGACGGAAGCGGTAATACGGTTGGGACGTACAGGTCACATCGGTCGGAAACAATAAATTGGCTTTTCCTACCAAACTATTCTGACCAAATGCTCCCATACTCAGAAGCATTAAAAAGACCATCTTTATCTTCTTCATCTTTACTGTTTTTAGCATTATGGGAAATTTGAAAGTGTTAGTTATCAACCCTTGTAACAGGTTTGTCAAAAGTCAGTTCAATGATGGTATCGGGTGCATTGCGGTCTTTGGTAGTACTCAATATTTTTATCCGCCCATTATCTGTTGTTACTTTTACATTGGAATCGGAAAGATTTTTTGATTCGACAAGTTTTTCATTGAGAAGAGGTAATTCAATTTTATCGGGAGCAGCTTTAAACAGATGAATGTATACTTTATTCCCCTTGAAGGTTCCGCCGCCCCATTTACCGTTACGAAAAGGACCACCAGATGTTCCATAAATTGTAAATCCATACTTTCTGATCCATTGTCCTATCTCAGCAAGCCGGTTTGCCTGGTCTGCCGGAATTTCACCTGACGAATCCGGGCCGACATCCAAAAGGAGATTCCCATCGCCTGTTGCACAACCTACAAGGTTTCGGATACACTCTGCAAAAGGTTTGACTTTCCCGTCTTTCCGGTACGACCACCCACCGTTTGGAGCATCAACCACACACATGCACGATTCCCAGTTACGGCTGGGTTGATAGGCGCCAATTTTTTGCTCAGGCGTATCAAAATCAGCCTGCAACAACGGGATATTTTCACCAAAGAAGCTGCAACGGTTATTGATAACGGATTGCGGCTGCAATGTTCTGACAAGATCAAGAACCTTGTCAGCATGCCAGTAATTGATCGATTCACCGGTTCCGAAACTATCAAACCAAACCACATCCACCTGACCATAATTGGTAAGCAGTTCCTTAAGTTGCCCTGTCATGTAAGTTTCGTATTTGCTGTTATCCCCTATTCCATAGTCAGGATGATGCCAGTCGCGCGGCGAGTAGTATATACCAAAGCGTATTCCAGCTTTGTGACACTCGGCTGCAAGCTCTTTAATAACATCCTTTTTGTAAGGGGTATGCATAATTGAATAATCAGTAAATTTCGTATCCCACATACAAAATCCGCCATGATGTTTTGATGTAATAACCAAATATTTCATTCCGGCATCTTTGGCAATTTCGACCCAGTTCCTTGCATTAAATCGCGTCGGGTTGAATCGTTTGTAAAGGTTATCATAGATTAAATCGCCACCTGAGCCGGCGGGGTCTTTAAATATATCCAGTGGTTTTGGACCGAGGCGCGACCAGCTGATCTCTGTTCCGGCAACACTCGACATATCCCAATGGATGAACATACCGAAACGCGCTTCCCTCCACCACTTCATGCGTAGTTGATTTGCATCCTCATTTTGACTAAAGGCTGTTGTCAGCACCAGCAGGGCAACAATTAAAAGTATCAGTTTTTTCATGGTAATTATATCTGTATGTTCTATTTATTTAATTCTTAGGTTGATTCTTTCATTGACCGATGTTTGAAACGAAATTCTATTGCCGGAAACAGTTTCCGCCATTTTCCCATTTCTCACAATCAATACCTTTTCCCCAGGCCAGGGATTGATTAATGTACATGCTTTCCCTTGCTCACTTAAAATATTAAAATTTGAAACTTTGCCGTTATCAACTTTTGCAGAAATCAGGAAGGCCCCCCAAGCTCTGATATTTTGAAATCCGGCCTTTTGATCTTTAGGAAATTGGTTGAAAATGCGAATCACATTACCTACGCTCATGCAGAACATTTCATTGATCGCATTTGTCACTGTGCAGCTGTTTTCGATTCCATGGGGATTATCAAACTGAAAACCATTGGGAAAAGTATGAAGTGCATATTTATGCAACTCTTTTAAAATGACAGAGTAATCATAACCGATCCTGATTGCTGCCACAAAGAAGCTGTTGCTTGCATTCATGTCATGCCACCGCTGCATCACGTCTATCGTGTTTCTGGCAACATCCAGAAGATCCGGTTTGCTGTCAAGGGTTATCGCGTTACAAGGATAAATCTGCTGGATCCCAAGCCCATTGCCATCAACCCAATCGAGACCCTCTTCCGTATATCGAAAAACCTTTCGTGCATTCCTAATCTGGACAGGGAATTCACTCAGTTTATCCAGGATATCTTTCCATTTTGCCTGTCTGATTTGATCTCTTTTCAGGACCGTACTCAAGTCAATCATCAGGTTGAGTGTATTACGGATCAGGCCAATTGACAAAACCGGATTCATGTCTTTACCGGAACCTTCGTGTATCGCATCACCATAAATCACATACCGGCCTTTTTCAAATTTCAAATAGTCTTCCCAGAAACTGGCTACCGCCAGTGCGTAAGGGTATATTTTTTTTCCATACTCTGGATCGTAGGTACAACGCCAATGCTGGGCCATGTTAATCAATCCATAAGCAGCATTGGAGCGTTGTCCGTAAAACAAGCCCCCGAATTCGATATCATCATTTTTCTGATAACCACCCAATGGGAAGTTTCGGGTAACCTCAATTCCCAACGGCCCTATTCCAACCGGATATAAAATCCCTCGTGTTTTTGTGGCATTCTTTGCATAGTATTCCCCTCTTGGCATAAAATCGAGCAATGGCCGGTCATGGGAATCAGATTGCTCCAGACGATTGGCCGAATAAAGACCATAAAACGGAGCCTGGAAATTATAATTCATGTGGTAATCGCCATTCCATGCAGGAGTGTCATT
>CAIOOC010000159.1 GCA_903859795.1 uncultured Bacteroidia bacterium | reverse complement strand
CACGATTTATTAGGTGTTATTTGTCTCATAATCAGAACATCCACTAAATGAAAAAAAATATCAAACTTTTTTTTCAATCATCCTTGTTTTTATATTTAGTATTTTCATATCTTTATCGATTCCTCTAATAGTTCTTTTTTATACAGACACCAAAACCAAACAACATGAGAAAACAATTTCTACTGTTATCTGTATTGTTCTTGTGGGCCATCTGCTCATTCGGACAATCAGCCCCGGTTCACCAGGGCAAAACACTACCCAATCACCAGCTGGTTTCATTACCGGTTAATCAGCAGCAATACACAAGTTTAGTTGCCTCCGGGTCAACACCTGCCGGCAATACTTTTTCACCGCAATCGCCTGAAGCATGGATCACACCATGGAACTTTGCGCAGACTTCAGGAACCTACACTGCCATCAGCGGCGGGACCTCCATCGGCGCAACGACCGATGATGAGCAGGTTTTCGGACCTTATGCAATCGGTTTTAATTTTTCTTACAACGGAACCGTTTACACTCAGTTCAGTGTTTCTACAAACGGATTCATCGGCCTCGGGTCAACCGTTGTAACAACCTCCAGCACACCGATCAGCACAGGAACATCCAACAACATTATCAGTGCTTTGGGTGGTAACCTTGCAGGCCAGACCGGTTCGGATCTTCAGTACCTGCTTACCGGGTCTTCACCCAACAGGACTCTCGTGGTTCAGTGGACAAACTACCGGAAAAGCGCCGCCACAGGTGACGTTTTCAACTTCCAGATCCGCCTGACTGAAACATCAAATGTAGTTGCTGTTGTTTATAACAGTTTCACTGTTAATTCAACAAACAGTACAGTTGAAGTTGGCCTTAGAGGAGCCTCTACATCCGACTACAACAACCGGTCAGTTGCTGCAGCTCAAACATGGGCCACTTCGATTGCCGGCACAACTGCCGCCAGTAATTGCCGTCTGCGTACTGCAACCAAACCTGCAAACGGCCAGACTTACACCTGGACACCGGTTATCTGCAATACCATCACCACCTATCCTTACAATGAGGATTTCTCAGCAACATTGAATCCCTGCTGGAGTGCCTCAACTGTTACCGGAACGAATAACTGGACCATGGCTACTTCCATTACCTATCCTGACAATGCAACATGGGCTGCGTTAACTCCTCAAAGTGGTTCGTATCTTGCTGCATTCGACTCATATAATGCAACTGCAGGGAACCAGGCCAGGTTGAAAACAGCTACTTTTGACTTCACTTCCTTAACCAATCCATCAATTGAGTTTTATATGTCTCAGGATCCTGGTTATACAAATGGCGACTCAATCAATATCCAGGTTTCAACCAACGGGGGATCAACATGGACAACCTTATACCCCGCTTTTAAACGGTATAATTCCTCTCTTTCACTTCCCGGATGGACAAAATGCATTCAATACCTTCCTGCTTATGCAAGTATGAACAACGTAATTGTTGGATTTCTTGCAACAAGCCGTTATGGAAATAAAATGGCAATAGATAATGTCACTGTAAAACAAGGACTTTTGCATGATGTTGGTTCTGTTGGGATCTGGGCCGCCACTAAACTACCAAAGGGTCAGGATTTCAAATGGTGGACATTCAACAAAAATTATGCTCCTACGACTGAGACTTTTGATGTGGATACAAAACTGATCGTAGGCCT
>CAIOOC010000158.1 GCA_903859795.1 uncultured Bacteroidia bacterium | reverse complement strand
GTGATTTGCAACGTTTTATAGCGCACGTCTCCGTCGAACAATATGCATTTGATGATAACGTAAAATTTGGATTAAACCTTAGCAATTCAAACAGTAGTGCAAACGATGTACCCTACAGAAATACTGTGCTTTTGCAATCGGCTCTTTATTTGCCAGTTTCTCCGGTAAAAAATGCAGATGGGTCCTATTATGAAAACTTTGTCAAGTCGGCATATTATAATCCGGTGGCAATGTTGAATAATAGCCAGATGAATACAAAAACAAACCGGTTGGTTGGCAATTTTACAACACATGTAAAATTACCATTCGGATTAACCTATGACCTAAATCTATCATACCAGAATTCTTCATATCTATCGGGGTCGTACCTTGACAAATATTTCACAACCAATTACAATGGGATGTATGACAATCCGGATCCAGGATATTTTGGTCATGGTCTGCAGGCATTCGGTTCGAATGGCCAGGCAACACGGGGTTCATATGTGGACAGAAAAAAAGTGCTGGAGACATTTTTAACATGGGATAAGAAGATTGGAGACCATACGATTAATGCTATTGCAGGTTATTCCTGGGAAGATAATATTTTGGGTGATGGCTTCCAGGCCACAACAAGCAATTTCCCAGTAGATAACACGGGATATAATAATCTTACTCTGAGTAATCCTTCCTCGTACGGAAGTGGATTATATTTTAGTAATGGCGCATTGTATCAGCATACCCGTATGATCTCTGATTTTGCCCGGTTAAATTACAATTTCAAAGAAAAATATTTGATTCAGGGATCAATCCGAAGAGATGGTAGTTCCGTATTTGGCAAAAACAATCAGTGGGGTTTATTCCCTTCAGTTGCTGCTGCATGGAGAATAAGCCAGGAATCCTTTATGCAAAATCAGCACCTCTTTAGCGACTTTAAATTAAGGGTAAGCAATGGAGTTACTGGTAATGCATCTGGTTTTAATGCTTATACTGCTCAGTTTATCTCAGGCAGTAAGGGGACCTTTTATTACAATGGTGCCGGATTAACCGCTGCTTACGGACCAATTCAGGCTGCTAACTTCGACCTGAAATGGGAAAAGACTGCAACTACAAACATCGGCCTTGATTTTGCAATATTTAACGGGAAAATCAGCGGAACTGTGGATTGGTACAATAAAAACACGACCGGAATGATATTCGGTTATAGTGTTGACCCAATGCTTGTTCCTACAGGCTCAATAACCGCGAATGGAGGTAGTTTAAATAACAAGGGGATTGAAGTCAGTTTAAGTGCTACTCCGGTAAAAACCAACAACTTTAGCTGGAATACCAGTTTGAACCTATCACACAATAAAAA
This sequence comes from uncultured Bacteroidia bacterium, assembly GCA_903859795.1. Classification (GTDB taxonomy): domain Bacteria; phylum Bacteroidota; class Bacteroidia; order Bacteroidales; family Prolixibacteraceae; genus JAAFHB01. Next base: position 3,576 of record CAIOOC010000158.1, on the reverse strand, counting down.
TTTGATTACCAGTCTAAGAAACCCACTATTTGCAGGTGGTGACTCTGTTCATGTCAGCTACCCTGAAGGTGCAGGTCAATCAGGTGCCTCGCTTCAACTGCTGAAAGAAGGTCATCCGTTAGGTCAGTTTTTTACATTGGATTACGCTGGTAAAACTTCAGGTGGGGTTTCACAATTCATTGATGCAAAAGGGAATCTGACAACCAATCCGGGAACTGCAGACTACCATTATGCAGGAAATGCGCAGCCAAAATTACTGATAGGATGGTCTAATACCTTCAGATATAAAGCTTTTGATCTGAATATATTTTTCAGGGGAGTATTTGGAAACAAAATTTTCAATGCAACCCGTGCCGATCTGTTCAGACCAAGTACTGCAATGAGTACCAATATTCTGATCGATGCAGCCAATGAATCACCGGCAGATGGAAACGCTTACAAATATTCTACCCGTTTTATCGAGGATGGAAGTTACATAAGGCTGGATAATATGACTTTAGGCTATAATATCAAGGTTGCAAACAAATACATTAAGATTTTGAGGGTATATGCATCAGGAAATAATCTTTTTGTAATCACTAAATATAAAGGTGTCGATCCTGAAGTAAACCAGGGTGGTATAGCTCCTGGGGTGGATTACAATAACTTTTACCCTAAATCCAGAACAGTCTTGTTGGGGTTAAACATTTCCTTTTAATTAAACCAGTAAAATTATAAATCATGAAAAAATTATTAACCTATATAATTTTCCCGGTGTTGCTTCTGGGCTCATTAAATTCATGTCATAATCTTGACGTTCCCATTACAACACAGTTGACCCCGGATGTCTTTCCGCAAAATGCATCACAGTTTATTTCAGCTTCAGGCCCTGTATATATTGCATTAAGAGGGAACTGGTCTACTGAATATTTCTTTCAGCAAAGTTACAGTACCGACGAAGCAATTATGCCCGCACGTGGAGGCAACTGGTTTGACGGAGGTCAGAACCAGACCATGCACTACCACACGTGGACAAGAGACAATGGTTATGTTAATGGCAACTGGGGTTGGTTAACAACAATCGTCGGTGTTGCAAATCAGACATTATCTATTCTGAATACAACGGAACCGGCCGGAGACGCTAAAAACACAAGTCTTGCTGAAATAAAAACAGTCAGAGCACTGGTCTATTTTATGCTAATGGACAATTATGGCAACGTCCCTATTGATACCGTTTACGGCGATTTTAGTCCGCATGCCAACGTACCCCGGGCTCAGGTCTTTACTTTTATAGAAAATGAGTTAAAAAGCTGTCTCCCTTATCTTAGTACAACAACGGGAATTTTGACCTATGGACGCCCAACCCTTTATACAGCTCAGGCACTGCTTGCAAAACTCTATCTTAATGCTGAATATTACACAGGCACCGCTAAATACAACGAATGTATTACTGCTTGCGACAATGTAATCAGCTCCGGGAAATTTGCCCTTGCCACAATGGATAATTATCTCCAGATGTTTTATCCGTCAAACGGGCCAACTTCACCCGGCAGCAAGGATGAGTTTATATTTGCAATACCGTTTGATGCCAATTCTTCCGGTTTTCTTGGCCGATCGGCCAATTATAAGGCCCGTTATGACGTACCTCGTTCAATGGGTAAGGTCGCAGCAGGTGCAGGTTATAATTTCTTCAATATCCCTTATGACCCTGCAGGTGCAGCAAGTACATTACCCGAATTCTATTCAAACTTTAATGACCCGAACGATATCAGAAATAAACAATGGCTCACCGGCTTACAGTTTGAACCTGACGGGGTCACTCCGATTAAAGTAACCACAACAAAAGCAGGTTATGACCAATTTCTCTATGCAGGAGATAATACACCATATACGTTCCAGGTGAACTTAACCCCGAATGTTGTACTGAGACAGGATGCCAACCTATTCGATTGCGGAAATGACGAAGTGGCCTGGAATATGGGATATCGGAATATAAAATTCTATCCCGACGCTACATCAACAAGCAGAAATCAGAATAACGACGAACCGGTTTTCCGCTATTCAGATATTATCCTGATGAAAGCTGAGGCCATTCAACGCGGGGGAACTGCGACGCTGGGCAGCAGTGCCTTATCGTTGGTAAATTCTTTAAGAGCCGTACGCACAACTTCTGCGCCACTTGGAAGTATCACTTTAGATGATATTCTGGCGGAAAGAAGCCGCGAGTTTGCCTGGGAAGGGTGGCACCGAAACGATATGATCCGTTTTGGGAAATTCGAAGGAAGCTGGGGATTTAAAACGAACAATGAAACGTATCGTCGGATTTTTCCAATCCCAACCAGTGCATTGGTTCTGAATCCTAAACTGACCCAAAATCCTGGTTATTGACATACTGATAATTAACAATATAATTAAAAATCTAACTAATGACGGTGGTTAGTAAGTGTGATTAGTTTTATGGCGACTGCCGGGGATTTTTCTCCGGCAGTTTTTACAATTTCCAAACAATTCTTAACAAAATGAATACAAACATGTTACAACTTATGGTTCTCCTCCTTCTCACACTAACGCCGTTAGTCTTTTGGGGCCAGCAAAAACAAATAATTATTTCAGATTTAGGAGCCAAAGGTGACGGACAGAGCGATAATACCCTGATCATTCAGAAGGCGATAGACATTGCCTCAGCGAGTGGTAAGGGCAAAGTAATCATACCTGCTGGGAGATTCAGAACAGGTGTAATTTATTTGAAGTCAAATATTGAACTCCATCTGGATGAGAATGCTGTTTTACTTGGCAGCCCCAAAAGGTCGGATTATGGTCCCAAAGATGCATCCCCGCTGATTGTTGCAAATCATCAGCATAACATATCCATTACAGGGAAAGGGGTAATTGATGGACAGGGCGATCAGCTGATTAAAGATATTTATCTGATGCTAAATGCCGGTACGCTTGATGATACAGAATGGAAAATCTATAATCCATGGCATCAGATGCGGCCCGAAGAAAGGAACAGACCCAAAATTATAGAGCTGACCGATTGTGACACCTTAAAAATCGCGGGAATTACAATTAAGAATGGTCTTTGCTGGGTGCAGAATTACAAAAACAGTTCCAATATTGTCATCGACAGCATAAAGGTTGAAAGCAACACGTTCTGGAATAATGATGGTATTGACATCACCGATTGCAAAAATGTGAGGATTACGAATTGCATCCTCAACTGTGATGATGATGGAATCTGCGTTAAATCATACGACAGAAATAGCTGCTGTGAAAATATTTTTGTTGCAAATTGTTCAGTGCGGGCAAGTGCAAGCGCCATAAAACTTGGCACTGCTTCGAAGGGCGGATTTAAAAAAATCACGATCCGTGACATTACTGTTTATGACACATTCAGGTCTGCCATTGCCATCGAGAGCGTTGATGGGGGGATTCTTGAAGATGTCGATATTCAGAATATCAACGCCACAAATACTGGGAATGCCATTTTTATCCGTCTTGGACACCGGAATATTGATTCAGTGTATAGTCAGTTACGTCACATCCATATTTCAAATATCAAAGCGGAAATTCCATTAACCAAACCCGACAAAGGGT
>CAIOOC010000157.1 GCA_903859795.1 uncultured Bacteroidia bacterium | reverse complement strand
TATGTAAAAAATTTGTTTGAAAGAATATCTTCAATTGTAAATAATAAAGTTTTCTACAAATCACTATCTTTCCGGAGCAAAAGTAACTTCGGAAATGACAACCATAAAGTTTATTTTTTTATTAATTTTTAGTTTCCTGACACTATTTCTTAGAGGACAGAGAACCACTAATGAAAACGTGCGATCCGCGTTTGCCTCGTATACCGCTTTAGCTAAAGCAGGGCATTTAATTGAGGCTGCGAAAAATCTTTCCGACCTATTAAATTCGAATTATCCGTTAACACCGACCGAAAAGCTGGCGATAAATAATAACCTTGGAATCCTCTATAAAAACCTTGGGCAATATGATATTTCCCTTGGATTTTATGACGCAGCGGAATCTATTTATGGTAAAGGCAATTTTCCTGATAAAAATTTTCTTGGAAATATTTATGGTAACAAAGTAAATATTTACCTGATGCAGGGAGACTTCCACAAGGCGCTGGAATATTGCCGGAAAGCGTTGGAATTTGTAAATGAAAGCGGGAGTGCTGATCTGGCTAAACAACAGTCTGCCGCGTCCTTATACTTAAACGTTGGGATTATTTATTTTCAGCTAAATAGTTTTGAAAATGCCATTACTTTTTTTCAAAAAAGTATTTTTATTAAGCAAAAATATAACTTTTCCGGGATAGATAACGCCTACCTGAATCTTGCAAAAACATACTCAAGAATAGGGAGCCACGGATTGGCCGAAAAGTATTTCAATCTATGTATCCGGAAATCTGAAGCAGGAGGCAGTGCTTCTGCAATTAATCTGGCTCAGAATTATCTTGAGTATGGAAATTATCTGATAACACTCAACGAAAAAGAAAAGGCGGGCAGACTAATTCACAAAGCTCTAAATTTTATACTACATAGCTTTGGTGAAAAAAGCCAGATCACATCTAACTGTTACCAATTGATGGGCGATTATTACAAGACCGTGAATAATTTGAACGATGCTCTAACCTACTATCAAAAGACATTGATCTCAGGCTCCAAAGAATTCAATGATCAGAATATTGAAGCAAATCCTTCTATGTCTGAAATAACTGTCAATTTATGGCAATTAAGAGTTTTGGAACGGAAGGCTGAGATTCTAAGTTTATTGGCTGACCTGGAAACTGATACGAATGTAAAAATCAACCGGCTTTCTTTATGTTTAAATACAAATAATCTGGCAATTGAGATGACTAATAGGCTCCGCGTGGATTATCAGGACAGTGAAACCAGATTAATTTTTAATGAAAAGCAAAAAGGTGTGTTTAACGAATCGATTGAAACTGCGATAAAGCTTTATAATCTTACGAATGAACGAAAATATTTGAATCTTGCTTTTCAAACTTGCCAACAATCAAAGGCAAATGAACTGAAGTATGAGATAGCCCGAAACAGGACTTTTGCTAATGTAGAAATACCAGATTCTCTGCGAAAAAAGGAAAAGGAGATCCAGAATAACTTGACCTCTTACAGTGCACTTATACGCGCAGAATCTGCCCTTTCCGCTCCAGATACTATCAAACTTGCTTACTGGAAAGATCAGATATTTAATTTGAACAGAGCATTAGAGAAAAACGTTGAAACGATTGAACGGGAATTTCCCAGGTTTACAGATAAATTAAAAAGGGGGACAATTATCTCAATTGAGTCCATCCAGGCTAATTTAAAGCCTGACGCCACTTTAATTGAATATGCATTCTCTGAGGAGGATGAGAACCGGGAAAGGAAGTTATTCGAATTTGTAGTTACATCAAACGATTTAACTTGCCATATAGAACGAATTGACTCGACGCTTACTGCTGAATTTAAAGGTCTGAAAACTCAATTTATCGACCAGTATACAGGGAATAACGGGATTGAAAATTATAATCAGATGAATCAGCGTCTTTATAGAGCCTATACCGTCTTGATTCAGCCTATTAAAAAGCATTTTGCTGGAAAACAGCTTATGATAGTACCGGATGAAGATCTTTCTTTTATGCCTTTTGACGCTTTTTTAAGCGATTGGACCAAGAAAACAAAGATTAATTATGCCGAATTGGCTTATCTGATCCGGGATTATTCCATTTCATACGGATATTCAACAAATACACAATGGAATGAAAATTCAGTAAAAGCAGAGTATTTCCCGAAAGTTATTGGATTTGCCCCCAATTATTCTGTAGGTTTACCCGGATCTGCAAGTGTATCTTATAACTTAATTAAAAACAACAGTGCTGAAATCAACAG
>CAIOOC010000156.1 GCA_903859795.1 uncultured Bacteroidia bacterium | reverse complement strand
TATTTTGCAAATTTCAGAGGGATTCTCGAGTTTGACGGTCAATCCTGGCGAACCATTCAAACTTCAAAAATATCCCAGGTGACCTCTCTGGCCATTGATTCCACCGGTATAATTTATGTTGGAGCAGCGGGTGAAATCGGTTATTTGTATCCAAATGCCAAGGGTGAGCTTCAGTTTTCAAGCCTTGTTGATTCATTGGTTGAAGCCGACAGGAACTTTAAATACATCATTAACATACTGGCTACAAAAGATGGGGTGTATTTTGTTACGGATGTCTCTGTTTTATTATGGAATGGAAAAACATTTAAAGTTATAAAGTCTCAGGGACCTGTCAATGCCGCATATTATGTGAATGAAAAGCTGTACTTCTTTGACAAAGGAAACAAGTTGCAGTATATTCAAAAGGGGCAGGTTTACAGGATAACAACCGGAAACGAATTTTCTGAGGCAGTTGTAATTAAAGGAATGATTTCATATGGAACCGACAAGGTGCTTATTGCAACAGGTATTGACGGACTATTGCTTCTGGATGAGAAAGGGATCTCAAAATTTCATACTTCGGATGATAATTACCTGCAGAAGAATAGCGTTTCATGCGCTGTCAGGCTCAGAGACGGAACGATTGCACTCGGAACTGAACGGGGAGGGTTGGCGATCTATTACCCGGACGGAACTTTAAAGCAAAAAATTGACCAGGGAATTCAGAATGACTATGTAAGAGCGTTGTATATTGACAATAATGAAGCGTTGTGGTTAGCTCTCGATAACGGGATTTCACGGCTCGAAGTTCCTTCTCCACTTTCGTTTTTCGATCTGAAAAGAGGTATTGAAGGGGCTGTGAACCAGATTTTGCGCCACAACGGGAATATCTATTTTGCGACCAACAAAGGTTTATATCATTATGACGAAAATGGGAAAAGATACACGGCTGTCAGTGATATTAATTCTGCCTGCTGGTCAATACTTTCGGACAATAATTCTATTTTTATTGCTACGAGCAAAGGGGTATTTCTATTAACCACAACATCCACAACTTTACTTGAACCCGGTTTTTCGTTTAAACTGTATCGCTCACACGTTAATAATTCAATCATTTATGTTGGACAATTGGACGGTATTACACAATTGCAAAATATAAATGGTAAATGGATTTCAAAGGGTAAAATTCCCGGAATAAACGATGAAGTATCTGAAATACAGGAAGATAATAAAGGTCAACTATGGGCTTTGATTTCAACCAAAGGGATAGTGAAGATATATTCAGGTGAGAACAAAATGCCGGAGGTATACGACGAAAAGAAAGGTTTACCTTCAAGATTTGGAAATCATATCAACAAAATTGGGAGTGATTTGTATGTAACTACACAGAACGGCATGTTTGCCTATGATTCGGAGAAGGATACCTTTGCACCTGTTACGAAGCTCTTAAATGACACCCTGATGCCCAAGGAATGGTTTTCTGTACTTCTTGCCGATCCGGCAGGTAATTTGTGGAGTACAGGCGGGGATCAGACGCACATCCAATTGCGAAACCCGGACAGAAAAGAATCTCACAACCAGGTTTTACTAAATCCAGTTCAGGATAAAACAATTTGGACAATTTTCCCTGAATCAGGAAGTAAAGTTTGGTTTGGCGGAACGGATGGCGCATTTTGTTTTGATGCTGAAATTCCTAAAAACTTAAACAAAGTTCCAAAGGCATTAATCCGCAGTTTTTCGATAGGTGCTGATTCACTTCTTTTTGGCGGCACTTTTTTGGCTGAAGACCATCGCATAACGACAATTCAATCACCCCGATTGGTGCCAAATCTGGATTACAGTTTGAATACCGTTACATTTAATTTTGGTTGTCCATCGTTTAATATGTTTGAGTCGGTCGAATTTCAATATTTTCTTAAAGGATTTGAGAACGAACCTTCTGCATGGGTTACCAACACCAGGAAGGAGTATACGAACCTGCCTGCCGGGCAATATAACTTTACTGTAGTTGCCAAAAATGTTTATGGACAGATTTCGACACCGGTTAATTTTCAGTTCTCAATAAAAAAACCATTTTATCAGACTATTCTCGCTTATGCCCTTTACTTTTTACTTTTTGTAGCGATTCTTTATATAATCGTGCGGATCCGTTCTCAACAATTAATAAAGGAGAAGGAAAAGCTTGAGGAAATGATAAAAGAACGTACCGCTGAAGTGGTTAGTCAAAAGGAAGAAATTGAAAAGCAGTCAGATGAACTGAGTAGTAAAAATGCAGAACTCGAGAAGATTAACCTGATTGTTAAGTCGATTAATTCTGAGATACATTTCTCCAGCCTTCTTCAGTCACTGCTTGAAAAAACCAAGGTTATTGGCGGAGTTGAAAAAGCAACAATGCTTGTAAATGACAAAATAACTTCAACATTTATTTTTAAGGCGGGATTTGGCTGGAACGTCTCCGCTGTTGCTGATATACATATGACCCTGAGGGAAGTAGAAGAATTTTATCTGGCTCATGCGAATGAGATCCATGAGGATATTTTTGAAGTGAGGAAACTCAGTTCCGATTCAGTTTACGAAAATCGGTTAAAGGTTGAAAACCCTAAATCAGTAGTTATCATGCTGGTCCGGGTGAAGGATGTGGTTGAAGGATTCCTGATTCTGGAGAATATGCATAAAAAGAATGCATTTACGCTGCAGGATTTCAGCTTGCTTCAAAATCTGAAGGAACACATCATATCAGCCTTCATTAAAACCACCATTCTGGAAGATTTGCAAACAACACTCCAAAATCTAAAAGAGACACAGGAGCAGTTGATTCAGCAGGAAAAAATGGCTTCCATCGGGCAGCTTACCAAAGGAATTGTTGACAGGATATTAAATCCGTTAAACTATATTAATAATTTCTCGTTGCTAACCAATGACTTATCAGTTGAAATTGAAGAAATACTGGATGGTTTAAAGGAAACAATGGACATTGATACCTACGATGACCTCAAGGATTTATTGAAAATGGTAAAAATGAATGTTCTGAAAGTGAATGAACATGGGGTCTCTGCCTCCCGAATTGTAAAGGGAATGGAGAAATTATTGAAGGAAAGATCTACCACATTTATCCTTACTGATTTAAATACCTTGGTCGACAGCCATATTGAAATTGCATTGCAGGAATATCAGGCTGAAAATAAATCCTTTAAGGTACAAATAGTTAAGGATCTGGATTTTAATTCACAGAAGATAAAGGTTCTGCCTTCTGAATTAGGATCTGTAATTGTTAATACCGTTGATAATGCATTCTTTGCTGTGGACGAGAAAATGAAGAAAGTAAAGGATTTTCAACCGCAGGTCAGAATTACCACCAAATTTTCAGAGGATGAGGCTACCATTATTATACGCGACAATGGAAACGGAATCCCGGAGCAGGAGCAAAAGAATATGTTCCTCCCATTTCACACCACAAAGCCGACCTCAAAAGGGACCGGGTTAGGTCTGTATATCAATTTGGATATCATTAAATCACATAAAGGAACTATTGAGGTTGAATCAAAGGATGGAGAGTATACTGCCTTTATCATCAGAATTCCAAAGACTGAGGAAATATAAAATAAATATGGACCAAAGGAATAATCCTGCTATGAATCAATTAGATGCAACAGATCAAATTGCGCTGCTTGCGAATGAACTCGAAGAGGTAAAGCAAAAATTCATCCAAAACGACAAACTTGCGTTGATCGGTAAACTGACAGCCGGGATCTTACATGAGATTAAGAACCCACTTAATTTTATCAATAATTTTACTAAAATGAGCCAGGAACTGGTTGGCGAACTGTATGAAATAGTGGATGGAGTACGCGAAAAGTTGGATCCGGATACCCTGGCCGATTTTAATGAGACCCGTTCAATGCTCTCGGCCAGCTTAACCAAAATCCTTGAAAACGGAGAACGGACACAACGCATCATTTTCTCAATGCTTGCCCAGATGCACGATAATAAAGAACTGGTCTTTGAACTCTCAGATATCAATAAGCTCGTGGACGAATTTGCAAAACTGGCTTATCAGGGTGCCAGAGGGAATGATAAGGATTTTAACCTGAAATTTAATACAGATTACGACCCAACCATAGAACCGATCAATCTGGAATTTCAGGAGATGAGCAGAGTCATTATTAATCTTGTAGATAACGCATGCTATGCTCTATCTGAAAAAAAGAAGAGAAATAAAGGATGTTTTTCTCCTGAGATATTGCTTCGCACCAAAAAGCTCGACAATTTTGTCGAAATCAGGATACGAGATAATGGAATCGGTATCCCGCAAGAGGTGATTGACAAACTTTTTAGCCCGTTCTTTACTACAAAACCAAAGGGCAAAGGGACTGGTCTCGGTCTCTCTTTAAGCCGTGATATTATCACCAATATTCATAAGGGGAAAATTGAAATTGAATCAAAAGAAAATGAATTCACGGAATTCAAAATTCTTATACCAACAAATCTGGAGTAATGAAAAAATTGTTCCTTATTCCGATTTTATTCATTACTATTCAAATATTTGCTCAGGTAACAGTTACTGTGCATCATTATGATTATTATGACATAACGGCTAAAAATAAACCTATCAAGTCAACAGTTAGTATGTGGGCCAAAAAAAGTTTAGGACCGTCTCTTAGTGTGACATCTTTCAGCCTCGTAAACAATAAGTGGGGAGAAAGCCTTATAGGTATGGAGTATAATCCATTTAAATGGCTGGCAGTCGAGGGCGAGATTGGAATTGAAACTAATATCGAATCTTATGGCTACAGAAGGAATCTGATTCGAAGAGCCGAGATAGTAACAGTTGCGACCAGTAAGTTTTTATTCCTGGGTACTTTTGAGCAGGGAAGTATTCCATGGTTCGATCTCAGGGCATTTTACCTGTTAAAACAACTTGGAATTGGAGGAATGGCAAGTCAGTATTACGGGTATGGCCCTCTAATTCAGTATCATATTGGGAAAAGCCCTTTTACTCTATGGTCGTCCGGACTTTACAACTGGGAGAATTCAGATTTTGGAACAATGATTGGAATATATTTCAAGATGAAATAACATTAAAGGAAAGCCTCAGGAAGGGAATTACAATAATCTTCAACTATGACTATTAGCTTCGCTGAATCTTCAAGTAAACGATTCTATCCAACCCTTAAAAGAATAATTGGCGGATATAT
>CAIOOC010000155.1 GCA_903859795.1 uncultured Bacteroidia bacterium | reverse complement strand
TGAATTTTCGAAAAAATTTGCACCATTTATTAATGAGAAAAATGTCATATTGCTTTTTCGGGAGTTTGAAAGTGCCCATTCTGATATCTCAATGAACGGCAATGCAAAACTAATATTTACCGATTTGGGGCTCAGAGTTTCAAAGTTGATCCGCCTTTAATCCAGATTTTACGTTATGCATTTTGCATTTTGCACTATACATTCTAAATTTCACCCTTAAATAGAAATAGAATCACTATTTTTGTGAGAATCATTTTTTTACCGGTGATCTATACAGTACCACAATGTATATATAATTTAAGACAAATTAGATGAATACTCCAGATAAAATTGCGCGCGGATGTCCTGAAAGTGACAGGGTTGGAAGTTGCGCCAAATTAAATGTCTTTGATTGGTTGTACGATGTTAAAAGCACTGCCAATACTGACGAGATTGTTGAGGTTCGGTTTAAAAATACACGCAAGGATTATTTTCGAAACGTCAATGGGCTCTCACTTAAATCGGGTGATATGGTTGCAGTGGAGGCGAGCCCCGGTCATGATATCGGAATGGTTTCATTGATTGGTGATCTTGTACTGAAGCAAATCAAACGGCATAAAGTAACAATGATTGACGGTGAAATGCGGAAAATTTACCGGATTGCAAAGCCGGTTGATCTTCAGAAATGGGAAGAGGCTATTGCAAGTGAGCATCCTACAATGTTAAAAGCTCGGAAAATTGCCGAAGATCTGAAATTAAATATGAAGATCGGCGATGTTGAATTTCAAGGCGATAAAACGAAAGCGATTTTTTATTACATTGCAGATGAGAGGGTTGATTTCCGCCAATTGATCAGGCTTTATGCAGATACATTCAGGATCCGGATTGAGATGCGTCAGATTGGAGCACGGCAGGAAGCAGCCCGCATCGGAGGGATTGGTCCTTGTGGAAGAGAACTCTGTTGCAGTTCGTGGATATCCAACTTTGTTTCTGTTACTACCAATGCGGCACGGTACCAGGAGATATCACTTAATCCTCAGAAACTGGCGGGGCAATGTGGCAAATTAAAATGCTGTCTGAACTACGAGCTCGATGGTTACATCGATGCCCAAAAGAATTTCCCTTCGACAAATATTCAGCTTGAAACAGAGAAGGGCAATTATAACTATTTAAAGGCAGATATTTTCAAAGGGATCTTTTGGTATGTCAGAGAGAATAACCAGCCTGGAGGAATGGTTGCGGTATCGGTGGATAAGGTTAAAGAGATTCAACTACTTAACAGGAGTGGTAAAAAAATTCCACAATTGACCAATGAGAACGTGGTTGTTGAGCCTGAAGGACATACTTATCATAATTCAGTCGGAGTCGAAAGCATTGAAAGATTTGATCAGGAATTTAAGAATCGCCGGAAAAAAAGACATAAACCGGTTCTTACCAGAAAACCGAATTCAGAAAATGAAGATCAGTAAACTCTGCTATAGACTGAAATATAGCTACTTTTTGACACTCGGCGTGTTGACTTTGTTCATATTATCGATAACCGTCTCATGTACCAAAAAATCTGTTGTAGAGGATTACCGCAGGTTAAATCACTCCGAATGGCATCAGGATACAGTTTTGGTTTTTGATGTAAATATTCCTGACCCTAAAAAGGTGTATAATCTTTCATTTAGTGTTCGAAATGAAGGACGATACGGCTTTAGCAACTTATGGCTTTTTGTGGCCATTACTCCTCCTTCAGGTAAAGTCCTGACTGATACCATCGAACTGACCCTGGCAAAACCTTCGGGTGAATGGCTTGGCAGTGGACTTGGAGATCTTTATGATAGGAAATATCCCTATAAGCAAACTATATTTTTCCCCGAGATTGGAGATTATACTATTTCAGTCAGACAGGGAATGCGAACTCCAAACGGAATCCTGAAAGGAATTCACGATTTTGGAATTGCATTAGACAAAGCACTTTAAATTACAAAAGAGGTTTTTCGCGATGAGTAAAAACAAACTGGCCAAGTTTGCAGAACTAAATACCTTTGGCCATGTTATTCAGTTGTCATACAGTAAACTGATGAATGAAGGGTTCGCGTTTAAAGGAAGATGGAATCCTGATTTTTTTAAAAATAATCATCCGATAGTATTGGAACTAGGGTGCGGAAAGGGTGAATACACACTGGGACTTGCAAAACTTTTCCCAAACAAAAATTTTATTGGGATTGATATCAAAGGTTCAAGGATGTGGTCCGGTGCAAAGGAAGCGGTTCAGGAGGGACTTGTTAACTGTGGTTTCGTTCGTACGAATATTGAACTCCTATCTCACTTTTTCTCCCTGGACGAAGTTGCGGAAATATGGATTACTTTTCCAGATCCCCAGATGAAGAGAACAAATAAAAGACTTACTTCAATGAGATTTTTAAGTGATTATTGTAAAATTCTTCAGTCCAATGGTGTGATTCATCTGAAAACAGACAGCGATTTTCTTTATCATTATACGCTGGCTACAATTGAAACCAATCATTTTCATGTTCAGGTCAATACCAACAATTTATATATCTCCGGATTGGCAGATGAGATTCTTAGTATAAAGACCTACTATGAGCAGCAATGGCTCGATAGGGGTAAAACAATCAAATATGTGCGATATGTCCCGCATAACAATAATCTGGTAGAACCTGAGGTAGAGATTGCTTTTGACGATTATCGTAGTTTTGGACGTAATTCAACGAACAGAGACAATATCGAAACAAAAAAATAAGCGTGTCAGACTTTTACCAGAATGTATTTGAAGTTGTAAGGCTGATTCCACCAGGGAGAGTGACCAGTTACGGGGCGATTGCCCGCTATCTGGGTACAGCCGGTTCGTCAAGGATGGTTGGGTGGGCTATGAATTTATCGCACCACCAGTCAATTTATGTTCCAGCGCACCGGGTTGTCAATCGAAACGGGTTACTTACCGGAAAAATTCATTTCGGCTCTCCGGTGCAAATGCAGGAATTACTTGAAAACGAAGGGGTCAGAATTGAAGATGATTGTGTTGTCGAGTTTAATTCCCTTTTTTGGGACCCGATGACTGAGTTGAGATAAAAACAAGTGTGATATAACTTTTCAAGCGGGTAATTTGTAATTTATACATGTGGCGGCTGGCAACCTGCTACTGGCAGAACTTGCCGATAGTAATTTTATCTGTTCAGGATATGAATGTAAGACAATATGGTAAGGATTTACAAGCTAGTTGCCAGAGGCCAATTGCCAGCAGCAAGTCATTGAACCCTTTATAATGAAAAATAATTTTATTACAGAACAAAGAATAATTTAAAAGCTAAAATAATGGCAATAATACCAAAGACAATTACAGATATCCTAAAGAATGTGAATTTCCCGGGAACGAACGACAATGTAGTGGATCTCGAGATGGTTCAGGAGATCAGAACAGCTGGCAGTCGCATCTCCTTTACACTGGTTTTCGGGCGTGATGATGATCCGAATATCCAGGCTGTTTCAGAAGCCTGTGCAGCAGAAATAGAGAGGGTACTTGGGACAGATTACGATCTTTTAATCACTCCAAAGGGATTGCACAGAATGAAAGCTCCTGTTCTTCCGGGAGTTAAAAATATTATTGCTGTCGCCTCGGGGAAAGGGGGAGTCGGAAAATCGACCGTTGCGGTAAATCTTGCAGTGGCCATGGCCAGAAAAGGGGCAAAAGTTGGCCTGATAGACGCCGACATATTCGGTCCCTCAATCCCAAAGATGTTTGGAGAGGAAGATGCACAACCTCTTATGGAATCCATAGATGGCCGTGATATGATTATTCCGATCGAAAAGTATGGTGTAAAAATGCTCTCAATAGGTTTTTTCGGAAATAAGGAGAATGCACTAATATGGAGAGGTCCGGTTGCTTCCAATGCTCTTAAACAGTTGATTATACAAGGAAACTGGGGAGAGCTTGACTATTTGCTGATCGACCTTCCTCCCGGAACCAGCGATATTCATCTCACTATAGTACAAACACTTCCTGTTACAGGTAGTGTTATTGTAACTACTCCGCAGGATGTGGCCCTGGCCGATGTAATAAAAGGAGTCTCGATGTTCAGAAGTAAATCAATTGAAGTACCGGTATTGGGAATAGTTGAGAATATGTCATGGTTTACACCCGAAGAACTACCCGATAATAAATATTATATCTTTGGGAAGGATGGAGGAAAGGATTTGGCGCGTGATTTAGATATCCCACTTCTGGGTCAGATCCCCATCGTGATGAATATCAGGGAAGGAGGAGATCAGGGAGTCCCGGTTGCGTGGAGAGAGAATACAGTGACAGGTGATGCCTTCATGGACTTGGCGTCCAATGTAATTGAACAATTGGACTATCGAAATGCAAATTTAAAGCCAACCCAGAGGGTTAGGGTTAAAAAAGCTTAGTGGCACCGTTTGTATTCGTAACTTTACCGTAGAAGTTTAGTTTTTCAATGACCGGTTCTCATATTTATTAACGCATTGCACCACGTTTAGACGATTGAAAAAAGCAGGAAGAAATATTCTGATACTCCTTTGGCTGGCAGGGATCATCGTTGGATGTTCGACGAAGAAGAACACCCCTGCTTCGCGCACCTATCATAATATGTCTGCACATTACAATGTCTATTTTAATGCCAAGGAGAGTATGAAATCTGGGCTAATCCGGATTAATCAGGCAATTCCTGATGATTATACACATACCCTCCCTATCTTTAAAAGTGCACTTCCGGAGGCTGGAAAAGTTGCTACTTCCGAGATGGATCTAGTTATACAGAAGTGCAACAAATTGATATCGCTCCATTCGATCACGGCAAGCCCCTCGCGAAAACCAAATAACTCGGAGGAATATAAGAAGTTTGCTTCCAAAGGGGAATATAATGCCTGGGTCGATAAAAGCTATATTTTGATGGGAAAGGCTAGTTATTATAAACACGACTACCACCGTGCAATCGAAAATTTCAATTTTGTCATCCGGAAATTTTCAGATAGGACAACCCGATATGATGCTTTTCTCGGTATGGCAAAATGTTTCATTGAAATCGGAGATTTCGCGCAAGCGCTTGAGATCTTTACAACACTCTCACGTGATGCAGCATTTCCTAAAAGACTAATCCAGGAATTTAATCTCGTTCAGACTCACTATTATTTAAAAAACAATGAACCTGATGTGGCAATTCCCTTTCTGAAGGTTGCATTGTCGACCTCACTTCCCCGACCCGATAAGTTACGTTTAAACTATGTTCTGGCACAATTACTCTCTTTGACCAATCAACCCCAGGAAGCCGCCAGGCAATATTTGCATGTTCTAAAAATGCGCCCTCCTTACCAGATAGCTTTTAATGCGCGGATATCACGAATGGAAATTTTAGGAGGTGCAGATAAGGAGATCGAACATCAGCTTGAAAAAATGCTAAAGGACGATGTTAATCTGGAATACCGGGACCGTATTTATTATGCGAAGGCAAATATTGAGTTAAAGGGGGGTAAAAAAAAGGAGGGTATCGATGACCTTAAAAAATCGGTCCAATATAGTGCCTCCAATCCGAAACAACGTGCCATTTCCAGCCTCGATGTTGCCAGAATACTCTTTGAGGAGAATCAGTATCTTCAGTCGGCATGTTATTATGACAGTGCTGTCGCAGTAATTGATAATACGTATCCCGGATATGCAGAAATTATGATAAGGGCATCGGCCTTAAGGAGGCTGGCAAAAAACCTGAACAACGTTCAACGGGAAGACAGTCTTCAGAAACTTGCCCGCATGCCCGAAAAAGACCGTAATGCCTTGATAAATAAAATTATAACCGATATCCAGAAAGAGGAGGCTCGCAAACTTGCCGAAGAAAATGCCGAGAAATCCAATCAAAACTACTTCAGATCACAGCAATTCAGGCAGCAACAAGCCAGTAGCATTACAACCAGTAATCAGAATCTGTGGTATTTTTATAATCCATTGACTGTAGGGATAGGGAAATCTGATTTTCAAAGAATATGGGGTAAACGAGTATTGGAAGATAACTGGCGCCGTAAGAATAAAATGTCGGCTGTGGAAGCCGAATCTGAACAAGCTGCAGCAGATTCAGTCGCCAAAACAGCAATAGTAGAAGGCAAAAAGAAGATAAGTGATCCTAAAAAACCTGAATATTATCTTCAGGATATTCCGCTGACAGATTCCCTCATGCAAGTATCGAACGAACTGATCAAGAGTTCGCTGTTTAGTGCCGCCCGGATTTATCGGACTGAATTTAACGATTTCCCACGATCTATCGAAGTACTGCTGGATTTAAACAACAGATTTAAAGGAAGTATCTATGAACTCCCTTCATACTTCGAACTGTATCAATTGTATAAACAGACTGGCGATGTTGCAAATACGGATATTTATAAGCAGAAGATCATATCAGAATACCCTGATTCCAAATATTCCAAATACTTGCTTAATCCCAATTACTTTGCAGAATTGGAGCAGCGTAAAGGTGCAGTAGAAAAAAAATATGGCGAGACTTTACGTCAATTCCGGTCCTATAATTATGCCAAAGCAGGTGAAGAAGCAACTGAAACATTAGCGCTGAATCCCGATAGTACAATTCTTCCAAAAATAAAATTCATTGAAGTGGTCGCAAAGGGTTCTGCCCAGGAACGTTCGGCCTTCTCTGGTACACTCGATCAATATATCAAGTCCTTTCCAAAGAAACCTACAACAGCTATTGCCGTTCGGATCAAGGAGCTCATAGCAGCCAATGCATTAACCGATTACCAGCAAATGGTTGCTAAAGGATATATTAAAGATGAAATTGCAAATGAGGAGGTGAGAAACAGCAAGGACCATTCCAATGATGAGTTTGGGGGTAAATACTCGTATGATGAGAACCTGTTTCATTATTACATAATCGCATTTTCAAAAGAGGCAAATGTTGATATCAACCGACTAATTTACGACATAGCTAATTATAACCTTGACTATTATACAACAACCGATTTTGATATTGAACCAGTTAACCTGGATTCTAAAACACAACTGATAATCGTTCGAAGTATTCCGGATAAAGAGGAAGGCCTGATCTATTTCAGATCGATAATCAGAAAACGTCCTGTCTTCCAGGCGTTGAAGGGATTGGAGTATGTGAACTTTATCGCCTCTTCAACCAATTACCGCACAATAATTGCTGAGAAGGATTATCTTTCTTACATACCGTTTTTTATCAAGAATTATAGTTCATATATCAGTTCTAATATTCCTGCCGATCAGCTACCTAATCCACAGGAACTTTTAGCCAAAGTGCACAAGGAGGAACAAACAGTTCCAAAGGGGAAATTCGTCGTTGTTCAGACTGAACAGGTTAAGGATACTGCCAAACAGGTAAAAACTGCCGCTATTCCGGCTTACAGCGGACCCTATTCGCCAAAGCAAAGCAATTCCTGGTGCTACTCATTGATTTATCTAAAGAAACAAGCTGAAGACGTCAAATTAGTTAAAGCTTTTGAAACATTCAATCAGGCAAATTTCGGATCACCCAAGATCAGAGTTTCCACTGAGTCATTGGATGAGAAGAGGGGAATATTGATTGTAACCGGTCTGGGTGAGAAGAACTCTGCGTTAGCTTATCTGCAAAGGTCTGTAACTGATCAGCCTCTTAATGCAAGTTTAAAAGGGATTAACTATCGCAGCATTATCATCTCTTTTGAAAATCTGAGTATTTTCAGAAATGAAAAAAATGTGCTGCAGTACATGGAGTTTTACAATCAGCAAAAGTGATTGTCTCTTTGATAGTTATGGACTCCAAATTGAAGAATCTGGCTTGAAGCGAACTCAGAGTATTGAATTGTAGCGACCTGTAATATAACTTATTATCGGATTGGTTTATTGTCGAATTTGCTCATTTTCGAATTTCCAAGCATTTTCTCTATGGCCACCTTCTCATTAATGGTTAGGGAATCCATTGAATTCAAAGCAGTTTGAATTTTTGTTTTAAAGTTCCAGCAGGTCATTTGCCTTAATGCCAGGCGCCGTGCATATTCATAAGTCGATATCTCTTCCTTTCCTTTGCAAACATTATAAGCGATAAAAAACGCTTTATGAATTGCGAATTTACAGTGATGAAAAATTGTTCCTGCAGTTGCCGACTCCTCTGCCTTGCATTTTGTGCATCGTTGCGAGAAGGGACTCTTCCCTCCACACGAATTTGTATTTCCGCATTTACGGCATGTAAAACCCTCCGCCCATTTGAGATTGGCCAGAAATTCAAGACACTTTTCATCGCTTGAAAAAAGTTCATCAAGTGCCTCTCCTGAAATATCTTTACTGAAAATCAAACCCATATTTTTTGTTTCGGTACAAAAGTATAAAAATAGTGAAATTAATATAGGTGATACTAATACGATTTATTAAAACTTTTTTTAGATTTGCACGATCAATATAAATTTTGAATATGGATAGTTCCTGTGGAATTGAAAATCGGCCCAAGACGTTCTCAGAACTGGTAAGATCGTGGTACTTCTGGAAACCCATAGTGGGGTTTTTTACGGGAGCTGTTTCAGGTGCGCTTTACTTCTATTACCTTGGGCATGAATCCGGGAGTTCGCCCGTTACACATGATATTTTTTCAAATGCCTTGTTTGGTGGAATGATAGGCTATTTTTTTGTAAGAAGACCTTGCCGGGCATGTTGTTAATACTTAATTTTAAAGATCAATCATCGGACTATGGATTATTCAGCTATTAATATCAGATATGATAAATTGGCTGGCTCCGAATGTTGCCTTTCGTGCGGCGGAGCCATTAATTATGCCAAACCTGAAGAAGGAGAGGTTTGTGTTGATCTGGGAAGCGGACGTGGAACGGATGTTCTCAGAATGGCAGATGAAGTTGGTAAAACAGGATTTGTTTATGGAATAGATATTTCAGAAGGAATGCTTTCAAAGGCGCGACAAAATGCTGCGAAGCTGGAGATCCCGAATGTAGGATTTATACATAGTGAACTTGAAAAGATAAATCTTGGGGACAGCATTGCAGATCTTGTTATATCAAATTGTACGATTAATCATGCCTCCAATAAAGAGAAGGTTTGGAGTGAGATATTCAGAATACTTAAACAGGGTGGGCGATTTGTTGTCAGTGATATTTATGCAACGAGACCGATATCAGAGGAATACTGTAACGATCCGGTTGCTGTTGCAGAATGCTGGGCCGGCGCAGTCACACGTGCTGAATACTTTGAAACGCTGAAGAAAGTGGGTTTTAACGGCGTTGAGATCATTGAGGAGTCCAAACCATATCAAAAAGGGAAAGCAGAAGTGGCAAGCCTTACTATTGCAGGGAAAAAACCCTCAGGATGCTGCTGCCAATAATATACCTTCTCCGGTCAGCCGGATGAAAGGCAGTATCAACAATATATTAATTGAAATCTTATGAAGAGTCTTATTAAGAAAAAAGAGGAGCCCAAGGCCGTGAAAATTGCCCAGTGTTGTGCAAAAACCTCGAGGACCGTTGTTGGATGTCATGACTGATTCATGATCATTGAGGGGGAGTGCAGGAGAATATATGCCCCGCACCCCCCCTCATTCCGGATTTTATTACACGGAAGTTCACCTATTGTACTAAGTATGATTTTTGTCAGCAGTGACCGGGCAATCTTCTCTCTATCTTTAGAAATTCAGGTACAATCATTCTCAATTAAATCTTATGGCAAAAATCGTTGTTTTGGGTGCTGGTATTTCCGGACATACTGCAGCTGCCTTTATCAGGAAAAAGCTAGGCCGGGCGCATGAAGTTGTTGTTATAAGCCCGGGTGCTTATTACCAGTGGATTCCTTCCAATATCTGGGTAGGAGTCGGTAAGATGAAAATCGACCAGGTCAGGTTCAAACTCAAGCCTGTTTACGACCGTTGGAAAATTGATTTTCGGCAGGCTAAGGCAACCGCTCTTTTCCCCGAAGGTGACCAGCAGCTAAACAGGCCATATGTTGCAATTGAATATACCGGCGAAACCAAACGGGGCGAGACGGATAAAATTGATTATGATTATCTGGTTAATGCAACAGGTCCCAAACTAAATTTTGAAGCCACAGAAGGACTTGGCCCCAATAAATTTACCCATTCCGTCTGCTCTTGTGATCATGCCGCTTCAACCTGGGAAGAACTTCAAAAGTGCCTTGCCCGCATGGAAAAAGGGGAAAAGCTCCGTTTTCTGATCGGTACTGGTCATGCAACAGCAACCTGCCAGGGTGCCGCATTTGAATATGCACTAAACGTGGCTTACGAGATCAAATCACGCGGACTATTACCTATGGCTGAAATCACCTGGATATCGAACGAATACGAATTAGGAGATTTTGGTATGGGTGGAGCATTCATTAAACGAGGTGGTTATGTTACCCCAACCAAGGTGTTCAGTGAATCAATTTTTGCGGAATACGGCATCCGGTGGATAAAACGTGCCGGAGTAACAAAAATTGAAGAAGGGTTGGCACATTATGAAACCCTTGATGGTGAAATGCATACCCAGCCATTCGACTTTTCAATGCTGATACCTGCTTTCTCCGGCGTAGGGTTAAAAGCTTATGATAAAACCGGTGAGGATATTACTGCAAAACTTTTTGCACCAAGTGGCTTTATGAAAGTTGATGCCGATTATTCGGGAAAGCCCTTCGAAGATTGGTCAGTCGAAGATTGGCCATCTGTTTACCAGAACCCTTCTTTCACAAATATCTATGCTACCGGTATTGCTTTTGCACCACCTCACCAGATTTCCAAACCGATGAAAAGTCCCAACGGCACACTCATAACCCCTGCACCACCACGAACTGGAATGCCATCGGGAGTTATTGGTAAAATTGTGGCACTGAATATTGTAAATCAGATTCGCACAGGTCGTACAGATTTTAAGCATAAAGCCTCAATGGGAAAAATGGGCGCCGCCTGTGTCGTCTCTGCCGGATTTAGTATGTTTAAGGGAAATGCAGCTACGATGACTGTATTTCCAATCGTTCCCGACTGGCAGAAATTCCCAGAATGGGGACGGGATATTAATTATACAATCGGTGAAGCTGGGCTGGCTGGTCACTGGATCAAAATCTTCCTGCATTATATGTTTATTCATAAAGCCAAAGGCTATCCATTCTGGTGGCTTTTACCAGAGTAATTAATTGATATATAATGAATAAGTAAATTCAAGAAAATGGCAAAGAATATAGTTCGCGGATATTACGATGAGTCTTATCCCCCGATTCCAACACGAGTAACACGCTTTTGGCGTCGCAACCTGATTTGGCAGGCCTGGCGTTTTATTGTGCTCAACCTTCGGATTATGCGTATAATCGTGGGCGGGCATTCTTAGCATAACAATCTGTAAAAGATCGTCTTAAATGGTATAAGGAAAATTCTTAAATTTATTATAATGAACATATGCTCATTAAAATAAATTTAAATAGATTTGTTTGCTATTTTTGCAGTAAAAAGCTTAACAGGTTATAATTTCCAAAAAACATTCTGAATATGAAAGTAGCAATACCCACGAGAGGAAATTTGGTTGATGACCATTTTGGCCATTGCGAAGCGTACACGGTATTTAGTGTTGACGAAAACAAGAAAATAATCAGTACCGAGATGTTGCCCTCACCACAGGGTTGCGGATGTAAAAGCAATATTGCAAGTGTTTTGCAGGAAAAGGGAGTAAGTATAATGCTTGCCGGAAATATGGGGAACGGCGCATTAAATGTGCTTAACAGTCATGGAATTGAAGTTTATCGGGGTTGTTCCGGGGATGTACTTCTGCTGACCGAAGGATTTTTGCATGGTTTTTTAACTGATTCGGGTGAAGGATGCCATCATCACCTGCAGCAGGGTGCGGAGCACCAGTGTAATCATTAAAATTATTTTGAGAATTTGAAGATGAGTTAATTTGAAAATTACTTTTCTTGCCATTTTCAAATCTTCTAATTATAATATTTTCAAATAAAAATGACCAGTATTGAAAAATTGTACGAAAGCAATTCCCTCGAAATCATGAAAGTGGCTGAAGATGCATATGTTCGTGGTTCAGACCGGGTACACGAGATTAAAAATTTTGCACGTAAAGCTGGCATCAAACGAATTGGTATTGCCTTTTGCGTGTCGCTGCCAAAGGAAGCCGAAGCTGTTAAACATTTTCTTTCTGATGAGTTTGAAGTGTACAGTGTCGATTGTAAATGTGGGAGGGTGACAAAACACGAAATGTTAGGGTGTGAAGGGAATGGAATTATGTGCAATCCTGCTGGTCAGGCTGATTATCTGAAAGAAAACAACACAGAACTCAATATCTCGATGGGTTTGTGCGTTGGCCATGATATGGTTTTTAACCAGAAATCGGTGTCTCCCGTTTCTACATTAGTTGTAAAAGATCGTACAAGCAGGAATAATACAATGGAAACAATTCAAAATTTAAAATAAAATACGATGAGTGAGTTTGATGTCAGGGCCCGTGAATGGGATAAAGATAAAATGCATACGGAACGATCAGTGGCTATTGCGGATGAACTCGAAAAAATGATCCCGCTTAATCACTCCATGAGAGCCCTTGAGTATGGTGCCGGAACGGGTATACTGAGCTTCCTGCTCCGGGAGCATTTTGCCGAAATTACCCTGATGGATAACTCTCAGGAGATGATTAACGTGTGCGCGGAAAAGTGTAACTATTACCAGACAAATCACATTCTTCCAATTTGGTACGATCTTGAACATAGTAAATTTGAAAGTAAATTTGATATTATTTATAATCAAATGGTTATGCACCATGTCACTGGCGTTGAAGCGATGCTTCACAAGTTTTATGATTTACTAAATCCGGGTGGTTATCTCGCTATAGCCGACTTATATCCGGAAGATGGTTCGTTTCATGGTTTTGATGTGAAAGTTCATTTGGGTTTCGATCCGGATGAGATAGCCAATATATTAAGAGAGGTTGGATTTAAAAATACAGAACACAAAACCTGTTTTGAAATCAAGCGGGAATCAGGCCTGAAATTCCCTGTTTTTCTGTTAGTAGCCCAAAAGTAATGTAAAGAATGAATCTTATATGGAGCCTACTATTCTGAAGTGCAAAAAGTGCAATTGGCAAGGTCCACCGGATGAAGTAGATTGGGATATCGTGGAAACGTGTATGGGAAATGACAAAATTGAAATTTGCCCAAAATGTGGAAGCATGGAACTATACCAATTGACTAATTGATCCTGATTCAGAATATCAGAATTTTATGCTTACCTGAATAGTCTTTATAATTTAAACTAAATTTAAATTATAAAGACTATTTGTTTTTAATGGATTAATTAATAGGGTATTAATTTCTTTTTCTAATTCTTGTCTTTAAAAACGATATGAGCAATTGCTTATTACGTTGTCTGATATTTAGATATTATTATATTTGCATCTTATTCTATAATGAACAAATGTTCATAATTAAACTGCTAAATATAGATGAGATGCTATGTATAGGACCTTGCTAATTGTTATCCTCAGCACTGTTGTTGCTTTGATTCTGGTTAACTTCCTTCATCAGGAAGATAACTACAACCTTAAACTGGAGACCCTCCGGCACAAGTATGCGTTAAAAGATATTCCATCTGTTAATCACAGCAAACTTCGTGCCTTACAGCAAAATTTTAAGACACCTCAGGAGGTGACCGAAGCTTGTCTTTCGTGTCATACCGAAACGCATAAGGAGGTAATGGCTTCGTCACATTGGAACTGGGAACGTGTAGCTTATGTTGAGGGGCGAGGAATCTCTTCAGCCGGGAAGAAAAATGTGATGAATAATTTTTGTCTCGGAACGAATTCGAACCAGCAATCCTGTGCAAAATGCCATATCGGTTATGGGATGTCGAGCAGTCATTTCGATTTTAACAATGCCCGTAATGTCGATTGTATGGTTTGCCACGATAACAGTGATGAATACCTCAAGGGAGCTTCTATGGCCGGCTACCCCGATCGTACCGTAAACCTTGAAAATGTTGCTCAAAGTGTTGGCTCCCCCCGAAAAAGTAATTGCGGATCATGCCACTCTTTTGGCGGAGGTGGGAATAATGTAAAACATGGAGACCTGGATGTGGCTTTAAACTCCTGCAGTCGCGAAGTTGATGTTCACATGGGAGTCAATGGGATGAACCTGGAGTGTGTGGCCTGCCATACAGCGAAAAATCATAATATTATTGGAAAGTTATATTCGGTTTCATCCGATAATACCAACAGGGCTACCTGCGAACAATGTCATACAACTACTCCCCACCTCAGAGATGTGCTCAATCGGCATGGTTCAAGGGTTTCGTGCCAGGCATGTCACATTCCGGTTTACGCCAAGGTAAATTCAACTAAAATGTCCTGGAAATGGTCTGATGCCGGAAAACTGAAGGATGGTAAGCCATATGAGTTGGAGGACTCCCTGGGAAACCATAATTATATGTCGATTAAAGGTTCTTTCGTTTGGGCACGAAATGTGAAGCCCGATTATATCTGGTTTAACGGAACAGCTGATCACTATATTCTGGGAGATTCTATTAAATCGGTACCGGTGCAAATGAACACTTTAAACGGCTCATACAATGACCGGCATTCAAAAATTATTCCGGTAAAGATTCATGTTGGCGACCAGATTTATGATAAGATTTACAATCGCCTGGTTCAACCTAAACTTTATGGTGAAACCGCAGGGGATAGCGCCTATTGGAAAGATTTTAAATGGGACGAAGCTGTGGCCGCCGGGATGAAAGAGTCTGGCCTTCTTTATAGCGGAAAGTATGGTTTTGTTAAAACAGAAATGTACTGGCCGGTGAATCACATGGTTTCCCCTAAGGGACAGGCAGTTGGTTGTGCTGAGTGTCATA
The DNA here is from genome assembly GCA_903859795.1 of uncultured Bacteroidia bacterium. Taxonomy (GTDB): domain Bacteria; phylum Bacteroidota; class Bacteroidia; order Bacteroidales; family Prolixibacteraceae; genus JAAFHB01. The sequence continues at coordinate 631 of CAIOOC010000155.1, read as the reverse complement.
CCCGTAATAATGGACGTCTGGCAAAATTGTCCGGGTTTTATCTGCCCGGGCGTGATCAGAACAAAACTCTCGATTTTGTGGGCTACTGGATGTTTATTTTAGCTTTAATTGCTGTTTTCGGTCATGCGACAATTCGTGTTTCGACAAATATTGCCAGGAATAAATTCGAAAAACAGATTATCAACTATGATGAGGATATGCCCACCGAGTGACATAATTTCCTTTAACTAATAGATAAATAATGAGATATGCAAAAAGTATATATTTATAAACGATTTGAACGATTCTGGCACTGGGTTCAGGCATCGCTGATCATGTTTCTGGCATTAACAGGGTTCGAGGTTCATGGGGCGTTTAAAATTTTTGGGTTTGAAAAAGCTGCCGAATTTCACAGGGTAGCCTCATGGATGCTAATCGGGTTGATCATTTTTGCCATTTTCTGGCACCTCACAACCGGCGAATGGAGACAATATATTCCTACAACTAAACAATTAAAGGAACAGATAATTTTTTACGTTTCCGGAATTTTCAGGGGGGAACATCACCCGACCGAAAGAACCGGACTTAGTAAATTGAACCCATTACAACGAATTGTTTATTTGGGTTTTAAACTGGTACTTGTCCCAATAAC
>CAIOOC010000154.1 GCA_903859795.1 uncultured Bacteroidia bacterium | reverse complement strand
TCGGGGTTAAATATAAACAGTGGCAAAACATTCTCACGAGTTTTAAGTGCATGATAAAGTGCTGTATTATCTTCCAACCTTAAATCACGACGCATCCAGAAAATATTTACGACCGGTTTATCTTTCTTTGTCATCCAAAAATGAATTAGTTAATAATGAAACAATCTTTGAACCTCATTACAAGTTTGAAATATAGCAAAAAGCCGAAAACAAAACATATTTTTACAAAAAAAATATTTCGTGATCATGAACTTCAAAATATTCAACAATTATGGGGCAAAGAGGTTTTGCAAGTGACAATAATTCAGGAATTCATCCGCAGATATTAAAGGCAATTGAAGGGGCAAATACAGGCCATTCCAAAGGATACGGGGATGACCCCTGGACAAGGGAAGCCATTGCTTTGTTTAAGAAAGAGTTTGGAGAAGAGGTTGAAATATTTTTGGTTCTGACCGGAACAGGTGCGAACATACTTGGCATTCAATCTGCAGTACAATCCTTTAATACCGTTTTCTGCGCAGAAACAGCACATATTCAAACTGATGAATGCGGTGCTCCCGAGAAATTTACCGGGAGTAAATTAATACCTATACCCTCTTCAGATGGGAAAATAACAGTAGAACTTGTCAGGAAGCACTTACATGGGTTTGACTTTGAACATCATTCTCAGCCTGGATTAATTAGTATTACGCAGCTAACTGAATTAGGAACATTATATTCGGTCGAGGAGATTCAGGCATTAGCTGATCTTGCCCATAGCCTTGGCATGTATCTGCATATGGACGGAGCGAGAATTTCGAATGCTGCTATCACTTTAGGCCTTCCCTTTAAAGCCTTCACCAGGGATGCAGGTGTGGATATCCTCTCCTTTGGCGGAACAAAGAACGGCATGATGGTTGGAGAAGCTGTGCTTTTTTTTAATCCTACGTTAGCTTTACAAACTAAGTATTTCCGTAAACAAGCGGCTCAACTCTTTTCGAAAATGCGATTTGTCGGAGCTCAATTTATCCCCTACCTTCGGGATGAAATCTGGAAAATCAATGCCTCTCATTCGAACCGGATGGCAAAAATTCTTGAAACTGAAGTCCGGAAACTCAAAGAAATTGAAATCACCCAACCAGTTCAGGGAAATGGAGTATTTGCAATAGTACCATCTGCGGTAATCCCTAAATTACAGGATCAATATTTCTTTTACATGTGGAATGAGGCTCGAAATGAAGTGAGATGGATGACCGCCTACGACACCCAGGAAGAAGACATTTATAACTTCATAAAGTTGCTTAAAAATCTATTAAATAACTGATTCAAACTTTGCATCTGGTTATTTACAACTGCAAATTTTTCAATGTAATGCCGTTACTTTCGCGATATAGTTATGGAAATTATTCAGAAGAACAGTACTTGCTGGAGAAGCGCATTGTAAGGCATGCACTATTTGTATCAGCCTCATTTGTAATCCTTTTATGGCTTGTGAAAATTTTTGAATTTGAGCTTGGGGTGGAATTCTCTAACTGGGGTACCCGTCCCTTAACTTTCACAGGACTAAGAGGAATCATATTTTCGCCACTAATTCATGCAAATTTTGAACATCTTATAGCAAACTCCTTTCCGGTTTTTATTCTCACTTTTTCTCTTTTCTTTTTTTATCGTAAATCGGCGTATGTAATATTTATACTGATCTACCTTTTGTCCGGTTTTTTCGTATGGCTCGCAGGGCGTGAAGCCATGCATATTGGAGTAAGTGGTGTAATTTATGGTCTGGCAGCATTTTTATTTATGAGTGGAGATATAAGCTATGAAAAATTTTTAAGTAATCAAAAATTATTTAAAATTATTATTAGTCTGCTTTGAAGTCAAATGGTAAATATAATTGACCAGATTATATATTATAAATT
>CAIOOC010000153.1 GCA_903859795.1 uncultured Bacteroidia bacterium | reverse complement strand
GTTAAGACGCGCAGTCACGGGAATCATCGTCTGCAGATTCTCGCGGTCAATCTCAGCCTTTCCGGCTTCCACACTAATATTGGCCAGTTGAGCTATGGGTTGAAGTTTTCCTTCAGGAAGAAAAATGGATACTTTTCTTAATTTTTCGAGCGAGGTGTTGACTGCCTCAGGATAGATCATTCGAACAGCTGTTAATTGCTCTTTTTCATAAATATTCCCGACAATTACCCCCTCAAGTTGCGTCTGAAGCTGGTTCTGGAAATCGGAAGGGGTTATACCCAGCAGCGCAAGTTTTTTATGATCAGGCTCCAGGTTTATATATGGCCCGGCAACAGTAATTCCGTTAAATACATCCGCAGTTCCTTCAATACCAGAGGTGATCTTTGCCACCTTCCGGGCCAGATCCTGCAGGATATTTACATTGTCTCCATAGATTTTAATTTCGATAGGTTGAGTGGAACTCATCAGGTCTCCCAGCATATCTCCGATAACCTGGCCGAAATCAATTTTAAGCGCCGGTTGTGAGGCTTCAACCTTCCTGCGTATCTCATCTATCACCTCCTCGGTGCTCCTGTTCCGCTCTTTCTTAAGTTGGATAAGGTAGTCTCCGTAGTTGGGCTCGGTGATGAAAAATCCCATTTGTGTCCCTGTTCGCCTTGAATAGGTCTCAATCTCAGGAACAGACGGAAAAATCTTTTCAACCTCACGCAGCATGCGGTCAGTCTCCTGAAGCGAGGTTCCGGGTGGCGAAGTATAATCGAGAACAATACTCCCTTCGTCCATTTCGGGAAGAAAACCGGTTTCCAACCGCCCCGAAATAAAATAGATGGAATATACCAGAAATATCATCAACCCAAAGCTGAAATAAGGTCTGAAAATAAAATACGAGATCCAGATCCTGCTTCTCTTGTGCGCTTCAGGATGAGGCTGTGCAACCTTGTTTGTCTTACCTGAAAAAAACAGGTAAATGACCGGAAGTCCTATCCATGTAACTAAGAATGAACATATTAATGTAATCATCATCGTAGTTGTCAGGATCCTGAAATAAGCGCCTGCCACACCACTTAAAATAACAAACGGGAGGAAGATTACAATGGTACTGATTGACGAACCGATCATCGCAGGTAAGAGGAATCCAACTGAACCACTGATCAGCTCCTTTGTGGGTTTCTCAGGAAACTCTTCATGAGTACGGTGGATCTGTTCCACCACAACTATCGCATCATCAATAATTAAACCGATGCTTGCAGCTATTGCCCCCAACGTCATGATATTAAAGTTGTACCCGATTGTATAAAGGACTATAAGGGTTAAGGATAATGTTATTGGTATGGTGACTAAAATAACTGCACTTGATTTTAAGGAACGGAGAAAAACAAACGCCACAAGGATAGCCAGTAAAAGGCCGATCCACAGGCTGTCGCTCACACTTTTTATGGAATCGTGCACAAAGTCTGCCTGAACATAATAAGGGCTTAACTTAACGTCTTTGGGTAATATGCGGCTATTTAGCTCGTCTATTTTCTGCGACACACCATCAGTCACCTCAATCAGGTTGGCGTTGGGTTGCTTAACTACGGCCATCAGAATTGCGCTTTTCCCGTTGGCATTGATCCTGACATATTGAGTCTGTTCCGCAATTTTTATTGTTCCAACATCCCTGAGCTGCAAAACCCGTTTCCCGTCATTGCTGATAATCAGATTATCAAGCTCTTCAAGGTTCTGGACATTGGCATCCGTAACGGTGAGATAAAGCCTGTTATAATCTGTCAGATAGCCATTACTGGTGATGAAATTTGTCTGACTTAATGCAGTGGCAATTTTTGCGGGGGTAATCCCCAGTGAAGCCATTTTCTGAGGTTTAAGCTCAATGTGATACTCCTTGGTTTTGCCACCAATTACCCATACCTCCGCGACCCCCTTTGCCTGTGAAAGGAAAGGCTTGATCGTGTAATTGGCAATTTGATTCAGCTCAATATTACTCCGGCCTTTACCTTCAATCACATAGCCGATGACCGGAAGGATTGAAGGATTCATCTTTTCGACAGAAAGATTTGTACCGGGTGGCAAATCGTTCTTGATTTGATTGATTGAGGATTCAATCTGCTGTTTGCTAAGATCAATATCTGCATC
>CAIOOC010000152.1 GCA_903859795.1 uncultured Bacteroidia bacterium | reverse complement strand
TTTTGTCCAACTGAACGGTGCCGGAATTGTTACAGTTATATAACCCGTAAACGTTGTTTCATCACTGCCATATGCATTAGAGACATTAAGCGTAACATCATATAATCCAGCATCTGTATATACATGTACCGGGTTTGTATCGATAGAATATGCCCCGTCACCGAACGACCAATTCCACGAAGTCGGACTTCCCACCGAATTGTCATAAAATGAAATCGCCATAAATGGAATATCGCAGACCATAATGAAAATATCCCCATGGCAATTCCAAGCGACCATTAAAAATCAAAATACCAACGCATGAAATATATCCTTCTGATTTTATCACTATTTTCTCTTCCAGGTATCGCGCAACAACATGTTTATCTGTTTTCCTATTTTACCGATAATGGTCAGGACGGTCTGCATCTTGCATTCAGTCAGGATGGACTAAACTGGCAAGCACTGAAAGGGGGAAAACCGTTTCTGTTCCCAACAGTCGGAAAGGATAAACTGATGCGCGATCCATATATCCTTCATGGGAATGACGGTCTTTTTCATATGGTATGGACCAGCAGCTGGAATGAACAAATAATAGGTTCTGCCTCTTCGAAAGATTTGATAAACTGGTCGGAACAAAAAGCCATTCCGGTAATGTCCGCCGAGCCCGCAGCCAAAAATTGTTGGGCACCTGAAATGGTTTATGATCCCCTAAATAAAAATTACATCATCTTTTGGGCCACTACAATTCCAGAAAGGCATTCTGACGTGGCTGCTTCAGAAAATGAAAAAGGATGGAATCACCGGATCTATTGCACTACCACAGCAGATTTCAAAAAATTTTCACCTACTCGAATATTCTTCAATCCCGATTTTAGTGTAATTGATGCAACGATATTAACCAAGGGCGACACATTTTACATGCTTTTGAAAAATGAAAATCCAAATCCACCTGAAAAAAATATTCGTGTTACATATTCCAAATCGGCCACAGGTCCTTACCCGACTAAGGTCTCTGAACCAATCACAGGTAAATATTGGGCTGAAGGTCCAACTGCTCTTCAGGTTGGTGATTATGTATACGTTTACTTCGATAAATACATTGAACATCGTTATGGCGCTGTAAGGTCGAAAAACATGATTGATTGGGAAGATGTATCTGCTTTAGTATCATTTCCCGAAGGCACAAGGCATGGAACTGCATTTAAGGTATCGCATCAAATATTTAAGCAATTAATCCAAATTAAATGAGCAAACTTAAGATTGCATTCTCGATGTTCACAATGCTGTTAACCTTGGCATCCAATGGACAAAATCAAATTTCACTGACGAACCTCAAATGTGATTCAAAAGTTAATCCCCTTGGAATTGAAGTAACGAATCCACATCTAAGCTGGGAGGCATCTTCCACTGAAAGAAATTTACAGCAGTCAGCATATCAGATACTTGTTTCTGATAATCCTGAAAATCTGATAAACAATTTTGGTAATGTATGGGATTCGAAAGTTGTGAAATCAGATAAATCACACCAGGTTGAATATGGCGGTTCTGCCCTTAATTCCGAAAAGAAATATTATTGGAAAGTGAAAATTCTTGATCAGAAAGGGCAGGAAAGCAGATGGAGCGATATAGCGTTCTGGCAGATGGGCTTACTCACCGGAAACGATTGGGGGAAAGCAGTCTGGATAAGTTATGAAAATCTTCCCGATTCAATGAAGGTGCTGCCGGGAGTTCATGGTGACGGTAAAGAGTTAGGAAAAAGAGCGATCAAACGAAGCGTGGTTCCACAATTCAGAAAAGAGTTTAAAACAGAAAAATCAATTAAAAACGCAACCCTTTTTATAAGTGGATTAGGTCACTACGAGGCTTCAATCAACGGTCAAAGGATTGGTCAAAGCTTTCTGGCTCCCGGTTGGACAAAATACGACAAGGTCTCCCTTTATAACACTTACGATGTTACATCTCAAGTAAAACTGGGTCTAAATGCAATCGGAGTTATCGTTGGAAATGGCTTTTACAACATTAACCGTGAACGTTACCGTAAACTGGTTACAGTCTATGGTTATCCTAAAATGATCGCCAAATTAAAAATCAATTTTATTGACGGAACATCTGCATCTGTTGTTTCGGGAACAGACTGGAAATGCTGTGCCTCACCAATCGTATTCTCCAGCATCTATGGAGGAGAGGATTACGATGCTACACTCGACCAAAAGGGGTGGAACTTGCCAGCATTTGATGACTCAAAATGGAAGCAGGCTCTCACCGCCGAAATCCCCTCCAGCCGACTGACTGCAGAAACCGATAATCCGGTTTCAATCAGAGAAATAGTCAAAGTGAAAAAAGTAGAAC
>CAIOOC010000151.1 GCA_903859795.1 uncultured Bacteroidia bacterium | reverse complement strand
CCTAAATTAGGGATCTGGTTTGTTTCTATTTGACGATGAATTTAAGTCAGAATTGATCTTCGTTCAACAAGATCCATCACAATTTCTATTATCTCGTCCTGGCTTAACGGTATTCTGGTCCAGAATAATGCGGTCGTTTATGGATGTACGAGCGATGAAAAAATCTATGATAAAATCAAAGGCGGAATCAGATTGCAGGATCATGGATGTATTGTGAACTACCGGAATATTTGGATTAGAGAACTTTAGTCACCTGTACGAATTTAGTCAAACATAAAAGTTCCGATTTTATTTTTTTCGGTCTTTGAAAGAAACCCCATGAAACGAGATGATTTCATGGGGTTTCTCAATTTTCTTTTGATATTAAAGTTCATTGGCATATTATTTTCCACCCGTCCACGAAAGTCTGTAAATAGTGTTTTTTGAATCGTCGGAGATCAAAAGAGATCCGTCAGGGGCAACAACTACATCAACTGGCCTTCCAAGTACCTGGCCATCAGGAGCAAGAAAATTAACATATTTAAGTTCTCCGTAGGGATGTCCGTCTTCAAACAATACCCTTGTTACACAGTAGCCGGCATTTTGACTTCTGTTCCAGGACCCGTGAAATGCTATAAAAGCATCATTTTTATACTCTGAAGGAAACTGATTGCCTGTATAAAAAACCATAGCATTGGGTGCCCAATGTGCTCCCGTACACCACTCAGGAATAATAGTTTTTGCGGCAAGTGCAACAATATCCGGGCGATTCATAAATTCATAACGGGGAATACGGTTGCCAACAATATAAGGATGCCCGTAAAATCCATCCTGAACATAGTGGTTCATCTCGTCGGGAGGATAATAATCGGTTATGGGTTGTTTGGTGTTCGGAGATTTCTGTTCAAGGTATTGTCCGAACATGTCACTGCCATGATCCATACCCCAAATTTCTTCAGTCCCCGGCCTGACCAAAAGCTTTTCAGTATTCCGAATACCGGAAACAAACAGTTTTTTATCTCCGCCCTTAAGATCGTAAGTCCAAATTTTCTCCCGGTCAGTTCCCTCGTCAGTGGAAATATTTGATGAACTCCCAATTGCGGTATAAAGTCTGTTATTATGTATCAATACAGGACGACACCAATGACCTCCGCCTTCATCAAGAGCCCCGGCTGGTATTACTGTTTCAGTTATGTCTGCCACACCATCATGGTCGCTGTCCATGGCTCTGTATATCGCACCTGATTGCGTGAACCAAAGCCATCCGTCGTAGAAATACATACCATGGACGGTGGGATAGCCCTTTACGAATGTTTTTACAGTTTCGTAATAACCGTCGTTATTACTGTCTTTCAGTGATTTAATTTCCCCGCTCCCTGGTAAGGAAACATACAGCGTTCCCTGATCATCAAAAACCATAAAACGCGGATTCTCCAGGGAATTTTCAGCAACAGTCAATTTAAAACCATCTCTCACTTTTATGGCAGGATCAGGTGAAGTTTGCTGCGCTATTGAGCCCAAAGTCTGTAAAAGACCAGCCAACAGTAGTATTGAACTTATAAATTTCATAAACCAATTTATTTAAAGTGTATTTTATGTTTTGTGGAATTAGTCCTTATCAAATATTTTCAGATTAATTAGATTTTAAATAATCCATTAGTAGTCATATTCAATGAGTCAAAAAATCTTTGATTTACCCCTTTTTTATAAAGAATAGTCCCATCGCTCCGGTAATAACAGCCTGAAATGGTCCCAGATATATTGTTGAATCTTTCATCAGACTAATTATTGGCTTGTCGATCAATGGCTGTGACAGCAGTATTGCCAGAATAATGAGAAAGTAGAAAAAAGTCAAAAAGAATACAAACCTAAAATAGAATCTGTCGACCATTGAAACCTGCTTTTCAGGATTACGAATATCAAAGAGGAATACTGATAATATT
>CAIOOC010000150.1 GCA_903859795.1 uncultured Bacteroidia bacterium | reverse complement strand
TGATAAAACACTGGGTAACTATGAGTTTGTTGAAGCCAAGGTCAAGGCAAATATGTTGAATGAATTGCTGGGGGATTACGAATTTGCTGACCGGTCTGATACCGAAAAACATTTAGACAGCAACTTTAAAATCTGGGCAACATTCATACATAATAAAATGAATATCCTTCGTAGGGGAAATTCAGATTGGCCTTCCTATAAAATCTTCCTGCAACTTGCTATTGAACATGCGGATGACAGTCCTCTAACCTTACAAGCGGAAAAGATTCTTGCCGATGAAAAGGTGGATTGGGCTTGGCTTAGGAGTGAGCAACGTATGAAAAACATGAATATTAATCCATGCATTGCAGTTTTAGAGGGCCATAAAGAAGGTGTCAGGAATGCTTTGGAGCTAAAAAATGGGCGAATAATTTCCTACGGTTGGGATAAGAAAGAATTATTCTTTTGGGATAACGTTGGTAGTACCTTTAATGAATTGAAAGGTCATTCCAAGAGAATAAATGGAATAAAAGAGCTTAGAGATGGACGTTTTATTTCATGGTCGGAAGATAAAACATTAATTATTTGGAGCGCCGATGGAATACTTATAAACATTATAAAAGGTCATTCTGATGTAGTTTCCGGCGCAACTGAACTCCAGGATGGAAGAATCCTTTCATGGTCTGATGGTCACAATTTGCGTCTTTGGGATAAGGATGGAAACCCGCTTTGCATTTTGGAGGGGCATTTAGAATCTATTTCAGGTGCGTTAGAATTAACAGATGGCCGAATTCTTTCATTTTCTAAAGACCGGAACCTAATTATTTGGGATCAAAATGGTAAACTTATCAAAATATTGGAGGGTCCTCCATGTGATATGTCTGGTGCCGCCTGTGCCATTGAACTCAGCGATGAAAGAATTATTTCATGGTTTGATGTTTCCTTCTCTAATACTTTCTCACATGACTTAATAATTTGGAATAAAGATGGTTCTTGTTTAAAACACTGTAAGGGGCATTCAAAAACAGTATTAGGCGTGATCGAGTTAAAAGATGGTAGACTACTATCGTGGTCTTTTGATCAAAGCTTATTGCTCTGGGATAAGGAAGGAAATCAAGTTACACCATTAGCAGGTCATACATTCTCAGTTAATGGAGTAATTGAACTTCATGATGGACGGTTACTATCTTGGTCCGAGGATAACACCTTACAACTTTGGGATACTAGCGGAAACCCATTGATTAAAATTGGTGGGCATACAGCAAAGGTTCTTGGGGCAATTGAACTACAAGATAAGTCAATCCTTACCTGGGCTGGAGATCAATTTAAAATTGATTGCAATATTCAGATACGAGATCAAAATGGGGAAATCCAAAACATCCTGCAAGGGCATTCAATTCTTATTGAGGGCGTTATAGAGCTTAAAGATGGGCGTATTCTTTCATGGTCAGAAGATAAAACCCTACGATTATGGGATAAAAATGTAAAAACCCCAATAATAAATGAGGATCATTTTTCTTCTCCAGATAGTACTTTGATACTAAGAAATGGAAATGTTTTATCCTGGTCAGGTAATAGCAAGTCAAACGATTTTTCTTTAAAACTTTGGAATAATGAAGGAAATCTTTTAAGCACAATGAAAGGTGATTCTTTTTCTGAAGTTCAAGGTGTTCTTGAATTAAAAGATAGCACAATTCTGTCTTGGGAGTCTAATAAATTACGATTTTGGCATAATTCGGGTGATATAAAAAAGGAAGTAAAACTCGGCAGTAAACAAACTGTGCAGGATATTGTCGAGCTTTCTGATGGAAAATTACTTATGAGATCATGGCATAATACTTTAATCATGTGGGACAAAGATGGAAACCTAATTATAACTTTAATTGGACACTCAGGTGATATTTCTGGGATGTGCGAACTTTGTGACGGCCGCATTCTTTCGTGGTCAAACGATAAAACATTGATTATATGGGATAAAAATGGGGCCCATTTGAGAACACTTAAAAAACATAAGGATCAAGTAAGTGGTGCCATTGAGTTGCATGATGGTCGCATCCTTTCATGGGCTAATTCCTTTTACGACCTTGACCGTTTTTTAATTCTATGGGACAAAAATGGAAATTATCAAACAAGATTTGAAGGACATACTGATGGTATTGAAGGTGCTATTGAATTAAAAAATAGACAGATTCTTTCCTGGACATGGCAAACCCTAATTTTGTGGGATACCAAAGGGAAGGCGATATCAAGTACAGAGTATCCGGAGAAGATATTAAAAGTTATTGAACTTGAAAACGGATCAATTCTTACTTGGACAATGGCAGATTCCTATTGGGTTTATTTATGGGATCGAGCCAGTAATGATAAATTAATGAATTTTGATGATGCCTTGAAAATGTTTATTCAATTCAAAGCACTTTTCCCATCTTATAAGAATTTTTACCATAAGATTTATTTTAAAAATTATTCTACATCAGTTGGCAGTTGGGATTACAAAGAGAGTTCAGATTTCTTTTATGAGGTTAGTTTTGCGAAAGGAGATTTAGAGAATACAATACGTTGGAATGGACAAGCTATATGTAATGGAAGATATATTCAGCAAGATGGTACAAACATTATTGCGCAAGCCAATGGCCAGGTATGTTTCCTGAAAACCTATCATGGAAATAAACAGGTTACGCTGGATGAACTGGAATCATATCTATCAAATTAATAAATATTTAACCAAACAGAAGTTATTATTTTAAATTACAAGCATCTACACATTTATTAATTCTGAATCATGATAACAACCAAAACCTTTCGTGTATTTATTAGCAGTACCTTCTCTGATATGTCTCATGAGCGGAGATATCTTCAGCAAAATATCTTTCCCAAACTTCG
>CAIOOC010000149.1 GCA_903859795.1 uncultured Bacteroidia bacterium | reverse complement strand
ATGTCTTTTCATAATAATTAATCTTTGTTCAGTTTTTGTTTCGAATATTTGGGTACAAGATAAGAAAGTTATAATAAAATAAAATGGATCGCAGATAAAAAAAAACTATTAAAATATTTTATCTATGTCTTTGTAAATCTGACCATTCACCGATCAACTATCAATTCATCAGGGATAAAGATAAGGCTACAGCTTTAATGAAACCATGAACTGACCTTTCTGATTGGATGGAGTATAGGCTCTTGCATAGCCAAAAGAGAGTGTTGATTTAAGCAAAGAGAAAAGGACAATCTCGAAATCAAGCTGAGCGCCGGTTGAATAATAATTGAGTTGTTTAAGCTGTGGCTGGTTATAACCGACATTGGTAAATAATCCCATACCGAACATTGTCAACCTTGCGTAGGTTGAATAGAGCCCTTTGAAACCAACTTTCCTGAACCTCACAGGTTTCAGATTCACTTCCATGGACAACTTCCCGTAATTCATCGCCGATATGGCGTCAATCTCCATTCCCGGGAAACTGAACATCTCGCGGTATTGCTGCGATGATCTGTAATCCAGATAGTTATTCCCAAATCCGCCAAAGTAAAAATAGGAGTTTGTTTTATCATTCTGGCCAAATGATTGTCCAAGAGAGGATCTGAACCACAATGAGGTGTTTCGCAATGGCAATAAAAATCCAAGGTCAAAATTGTTGATTAGCTGTGGGTAAAAGGCCTCTTTTGCCAGGCTGCTGTAACCATATACGCTCCAGTCATATCCCTGCTCGGGTTCAATGGCTCCAAGCGATTTCCGAAGATAGCTCTTATGATAGTTGATCGTTCCGACGTAGAAGTTACTGTAATCCGAAGCAATATTCTGATAGCCGGGCAGGGTCTCCATATCGCCATAAACCGATAGTTTGATATTGAAATCGGATTTTCTGGGAGTAAACCGGTTGAAGAGTTTGTAATATTTTGTAGAAAAAGAGTAGCCGGCCCTGCTGAATTTGGTCGGACCGAAGAGATCGTAAAAATCGGCATAATTGTAATTTCCCGTAAAAGACCAGTTCCAGGAAGTGTACTCCGCCGAGAAGTGGGGTATTTGTTTTCCCGGCAAACGGTCATCAGGCGTAACTGACATCTTCATATTCAGCAGATTCAGTCCCATCGCATCCCTAAAATTGAACCGATATCCGGCTGCAACCCGTCCTTTATACCCCTGGATGATTGGGTAGGCCCCTGCATATTTAATTTCTCCGAGTGGCCGATACCTTTTTTCAACTACTTTGATTGAATCCAGATTGATTTTTAACGGCGAAGGCAAATTCCATGTTTCGACTTCAGGATTCTTTTTAAAAACCTGCTGCCCCAGGAAGGTGATCTGATTCACGCTTTCCAGCGTGTCGATTTTCATCATGCCGGCGATCATCCCTTTTTGGGTGTAATTAAAAACGATCATTGAATCGGCAGAAACAGGGAGTGGACGAAAAAAACCGGTCTCAGCATTTGTGAGTATCTGTGCCCTGCGTGTCTCCAGAGAGATACGGAAAACATTGGAAACCCCTGTATAGTAAGAGGTTCCGTAAAGATATTTCCCATCGGGTGAAAAGACAAAATTAGCTGCTGGATTATCAGCAAACTCGTAAATAACCTCGAAATCTGTTTTGCCGGCAATCAGGTCGGCAATCTTATAAACGACCAGTTTCTGGCTCCCATCGACATTGGAAAGGGTGCCAGAGAGCAGGATCCCATCGGGTGATACTGCAATATCAGACAGGTCCTGACCATATGGAAGAGTCATCATCATTTGGAAATTCGTATGAGGAGGTTCAAATCTTATCAGACTTGTACGTCCGCTAAGGCTCTGAACACCCCACAAAGAACGGTTGTTGTGATCAAAAGTAAGGTTGCCACATCTGGTAATTTTGATGAGGTCATTTATTTTCCCGGTTTTTACCTCGACAGACTGAAGTCCACGCCAATCTTTGTTTTGGGTTGAAGTAAAGATCGTTTTAGTAGAGTCGTCGTAGGCCAGGCTTGTTACGGTGTATCGCTTCGAGGAAGGCACTGGAGCAATACGGGTCATCTTACCTGTAGCCACATCAATAGCCGCAATATGGGTAAGTTTGCCCGGGTACTCGACAGCCACAAGCAATTTCTTTGACTCAGCATCATAATACTGGCGCGAGACTGAACCAAGCGGTTTACTGGAAATTTTACGAAAGCTTGTGCCCGGATACTTTCTGATCTCTTTTAAATTCTCCTGCTGGAATTGATGTTCCCAGGCAATCCACTTATCCCATTCTTGCTGAACAGGTACACCATAGACCTTTTTAAATTGTGCAGCATAGAAGCGCTTGCTGTCATCTGTTCTTGAGTAAAAGGCTTTAAGTTTGGGTATACCGTAGTTAAGGGCGAGATAACTCACAAATCTGGTTCCGTAGAGGTAAGAAGTAATACCTTCCTGGAAATCGATGGCTGTCCCTTCTGTCTCAAGACCAATAACATTGTAAAAAAAAGCGCTGTCTCGGACCATTGTGCGGAACACCATTTCGTCATATCCTCCCATTACCCTGCCGATACCACCCGACATCCAGGTTTCCATAAATACCGCAATCCCTTCGAGGTACCACCGTGGAGAAAACGCACGCGGGGTTGCAAAATAACTATATGCAATCGAGATTGGATCACGGTTTTCGGGAAAGGTCTTCCCCCCCAGAATGGAACGGAAAACACGGTCCTGTTTCGAAGACTTGTCGCACGTTACCTCATGAGTAAGCTCATGGCTCATCATCCATTGCATCCGTTCGCTGGAAGGAATCACAGAAAAAGTGTAGTCAAACGGGGCAACGCCAATAAGCATGAAATTCCACGGGATAACTATTGATCCGCCGGTCCCGACATCGGTGAAATCGTTGAAAAGGATGTTTGTCCTTTCCGAGGGTGTATAGTTCCAGAATTTCTCGTGAAAAGCAATCGAGTTCTCAAACGTCCTCACAGTATGGGGAACCAGGTAGGAGGTGTTTTTATCAAGGAAAACCAATTTAAGACTCGGCGTTTCAAATTTCTGTAATTCGTCTTTACCCTGCCCCAAGGCTGAAAAGGTTTTAGCAATCCATATAAAAATGAATAAAAGCCGAAATAAAAAATAAATATTATGTGAAGATTTAAACTTTCCCATGAGAATTCAGGTGTTTCAACAAGGTTAAGAATCAGGCATGGCCATTATACTTAATTGCCAATATGGTGATATCATCTGACTGTGCCATCCCATCCGAAAATTCGGTAACCGAAAGATTCGACTCTTTAACTATTTCCTCAATTGAGTGCATCTTATGATCCTGCAGGAAGCTGATCAAACGCTCCTCCCCATACATTTCTTCCTGCATATTGAAAGCTTCAGGCACTCCATCCGTAAACAAGTACAGCAAGTCACCCGGATTCAACTGTACTTTTTTTGAACGATAATTGAAATCTTCAAGACATCCAAGAATAATCCCTTCAGTCATTTCAACTTTAGTAACATCTTCTCCTGAAAGTATATACGGAGGATTATGGCCTGCATTGACATACTCAATCTCTCCGTTAGCCGTGTTTAGAATACCATAGAATACTGTGACAAACATCGATGAAACGCTTTCACTGCACAATAACCTGTTCACGTAACTCATGCACTCTTCGGTAGAAATCCCCTTTATCCCGGTTGCCCGGATAAGTGTCCGGCTTACTGCCATAAAGATTGCTGCAGTTACACCCTTCCCCGAAACATCACCGATCACAAAGCCCAGCCGGTCGTTGTCGATCATGAAGAAATCGAAGAAGTCGCCGCCAACTTCTTTTGCGGCTATCATCGAAGCAAAGATTGAGAATTCGGTCCGTCCGGGAAATGGAGGAAAAGTCTTAGGCAGAATCGCCAGCTGGATTTCACGCGCAGTCTGCAGGTCCTGCCGGATTGAAATCAGCTGGTCATGCTCCTGTGCGCTCTGCCAGATCATCGAGATCTCCTCAATAGTCTTATTGATGGTTATCTCAAGATCGTCAAAGCTTATCGGTTTAGTGAGAAAGTCAAACGCACCCCTGTTCATCGCTGTCCTGATATTTTCCATATCTCCATAGGCCGATACGATAACCGTCTTTAACCAGGGGCTTTTGAGCTCTTTCAATTTCGAGAGTAATGTCAATCCATCCATCTCAGGCATATTAATGTCTGAAAGGACCAGCCTTATTTCAGGCAGTTCAATAAGTTTTGAAAGAGCTTCCAAGCCATTATGGGCAAATACAAAATCATACATGCCCTCCCTGATCTGCCTGCGGAACTTCTGCAGGATCATTGGTTCAAGGTCTATTTCGTCATCGACGACCATTATCTTCATCTTCAACTTATCAGCCATAATAACAACAGCTTAATTTTTCCAGGTTATCGGTAGTGTAATTATAAACTCAGCAAATTCTTCCTCTTTCGAAAAGACCTGAAGCTCTCCATGATGTTCATTAACAACTATATCGTAGCTTATCGACAAACCAAGACCGGTACCTGAACCTGCAGGCTTGGTTGTGAAAAAAGGGTCAAATATTTTATCGAGAATAACAGAGGGTATCCCTTTACCATTATCCCATATACTTATGACAATTGTATCCCCTGTTCGTTTTGTAAATACTTTTAAAACAGGAAAATAAGCATCGCTCAACTCATTCTTTTTCCGGGCTGTTGAATAACAGGCATTGTTGATCAGATTCAGGAAAACCCTGCTCATATCCTGCGGGACTACATTAACCAAACCAACAGACTGGTCATAATCAGCCTCTATCTTAATATTAAACGAATTATCAGCTGCACGAAGGCCATGGTAACCAAGCGCCACGTATTCAGCCAAAAGGGCGTTCAAATCTGTGGGTTGCTGTACTCCCGCTTTCCCGTGCGAATGGAGTAGCATACCACGTATAATACTGTCAGCCCGTTTACCATGTTCAAGGATCTTTTTTGCGTTGCTTTCAATATCCCGGAGTAATCCTACGATATATTCGATATCCTTAGGATCAGGTGTCACTGTCCATTTAACAACTTCCTCAATGGCTTCGGTAATTAGTTCCAGTGTTAGTTCCGAAAAATTATTGACAAAATTCAATGGGTTCTTGATTTCATGTGCTATTCCGGCAGTGAGTTGACCAAGAGATGCCATTTTCTCGGATTCAATCAACATGGCCCTGGCTGTTTCGAGTTCATTGCTTGTACTCAAAAGTTCTGCCTTCAGGTGTTCAACTTTCTCTTCTAGGGAATGACTGTGTTCCCCGAGTTTTTCGTTGGTTTCCTTAAGGCTTTGCAAGGTTTTCTGCAGATCACTGATTGTTGGCGTCAATTTACCTGTTTTTGAATTTAAACTTTTAAGGATAATTTCAAGGCTTATTCCAATTTTTATATAAACCCCTTTTCAATTCCAATGCAGTAACCGGCAAATTGAGCAAATGGAACTCAAAATTGAAAAAACTTTAGAAGGTACAACAACTTTCCTTTCTTTAAAGAATCAGTGTAAGCAATTTTGCTGATTAGAAGAGGCAATTCTCCAGGCTATCATTCAGGACATTATCATATCCGGCAGAAAAAAGAAGTTACGCTCCTCCTCCTGACTACCAAAAGAAATAACCTTTGACAATAAACCTTCGCGGTAAACGGAAGTGACAATTACTAAATAGGTCAATCGTTGCCCAAGCCACTGCCCAAGCCACTGCCCAAACCACTGCCCAAACCACTGCCCAAACCACTGCCCAAGCCACTGCCTAAGCCACTGCCTAAGCCACTGCCTAAGCCACTGCCTAAGCCACTGCCTAAACCACTGCCTAAGCCACTGCCTAAGCCACTGCCTAAGCCACTGCCTAAACCACTGCCTAAACCACTGCCCAAACCATTGGTGGTAGTGGCGTTTTCAGATTTTTGGCTCTCCTTGAATTGACTGCGTCTCAACATATAGGCGACCTCATTCCCGGTATATCTCGGTAACAGGACATTGGCCTTTCCATTACCCAATTGAGCAATTAATGTAACAAAAGTACTATCCGAGACTTGCCTTACATAATTTTTCTCATTAGAAATACTGAATTTCAAAGTCTTACTATTATAAATTAAGAACTTCCCTTTCGAGACATCAGCTTTTGGTTTAAGATAATATTCTGAACCGACCCAGATTTCCTTTATATCTTCAAGGTTTTCGTCTTTTGAAATTGCGGAGTGAATGAGAATATTCACAGCTTTACGGTTTCCAATCACTGCTGCAAACTGGATCCCTTTAATAAGCAACTGGTCGTGAATCGATTGAAGCTGTTTTATCTCTTCTGCCTGGGCGTTAAGGGCAATGCGGTTGTCCATGAATCTGCCCATGCTTTCAAGTGCCTGTGTCACGACACTGCCTCTTTCGCTGAGGCTTTTCAGGTAGGCCCCGAAATCCTTCAATGTTTTTTCGACATCCTGTGAGGCATCAGCCGATTTATTATGATAGAACCCAGCAAGCATAAAAATTGTATTGCTCAGTTTGTTATTGTTATTCCGAATAAAATCGGCATAATCCTGCAGCTCACTTATCCTCACTATTTCTTCTGCACTGGCTCCCATTCCCTTGTCAATAAAAGTTACGAGCGATGCGTCGATATTACTTCCAACCCGTTCAGTAAAAAGGGCAAAATAGGTCAGAGTTGAGATGAGATCTTTCAGCTTGGCTGTATCTTTAACAAGTTCACTCCGCAGCTGAATGTCTTTGGGAGTCATTTGAGCATTATGGAATTTTTCTGCTTTTCCAAAAGTTCCT
>CAIOOC010000148.1 GCA_903859795.1 uncultured Bacteroidia bacterium | reverse complement strand
ATATCCCAATCTCACTGATAAACTTTAATTTCTTAACCGTTCCGGGAAATTCTATTGTTTTTGAGAACCAGGGAGTAAAAGGGGTTATTGTTGTTTGTGTTGATCCGACTTCATCCCAGTATTTTGCCTATGATGCCTGTTGCCCCAACGAAAAGGATTATTCAGGAGTAGTTACTATTCAGCCGGTTAAGAATCTTGTCTCTCCCCCTATGACAATTTATAGCAGCGATTTCTTCGGAATATGCAATATATGCGGATCCAAATTTAATCTCATGGGTGGCGGACAACCGGTAAAAGGACCAGCGACGCACTATCTACAAAATTATCATGTAATAACCGGTTTCGACACCCTGACGATCACAAACTAAAAAAATACAAAATGCAAAGTGCTAACTGGGATTTCAATTTACACCTTGCATTTTACACCTTGCACTACTATTTATTTAGTAATGCTTTAATACCTATAGTAATCCGGTTTATAAGGTCCGTCAACTGACATTCCAAGATACTCGGCCTGTTTAGCTGTAAGAATCGTCAGTTTAACACCAATCTGTGCAAGATGAAGTCTGGCTACTTCTTCGTCAAGGTGTTTTGGTAAACGGTAAACTCCTACTTCGTATGGCTTTGTCCATAACTCAAGTTGGGCCAATGTTTGGTTTGTAAATGAGTTACTCATCACGAAGGAGGGATGGCCTGTCGCACATCCCAGATTCACCAGTCGTCCTTCGGCAAGCAGGAAAATAGCATGACCATCAGGATATATATACTTGTCAACCTGAGGTTTGATATTAATTTTTGTTATTCCTTCCCACTTCTCGAGACGGGAAACCTGAATTTCGTTGTCAAAATGGCCAATATTACAAACAATTGCCTGATCTTTCATCGCTTCCATATGCTCTGCAGTTATAACATCGAGGTTTCCGGTAGTAGTTACAAAGATGTTCCCCTCGGCAACAGCCTCTTCCATTGTCTTCACCTCAAAACCTTCCATAGCAGCCTGCAACGCACAAATCGGATCAATCTCCGTTATGATCACCCTGGCGCCATATGACCTCATCGAGTGGGCACACCCTTTCCCTACATCACCATATCCGGCTATTACGGCAACCTTCCCGGCAATCATCACATCAGTAGCACGTTTGATTCCATCGGCCAGCGATTCCCTGCATCCGTATAGGTTATCAAATTTTGATTTCGTTACAGAATCATTCACATTAAACGCAGGAAATAACAATTTCCCCTGTTCAACCATCTGGTAAAGACGGTGAACTCCGGTTGTTGTCTCCTCGGAGACACCTTTAATCTCCTTTGACTGCCGGTGCCAGCGTGCTGAATCTGCACTAAGAACCTTTTTTAAGATCTTATTCAATTCGATTTCATCTTCTGCACTGACCTCTTCATCAAGAATTGTTTTATTCTCTTCAGCCTGATAACCACGATGAATCATCATCGTAGCATCACCGCCGTCATCAACTATCAATGTCGGGCCGTTTCCGTTGCCAAAATCCAGAGCACGCTCTGTGCACCACCAATACTCTGACAAAGACTCTCCCTTCCACGCAAAAACAGGAATGCCGGCAGCAGCAATAGCAGCAGCTGCATGATCCTGGGTAGAGAATATATTACAGCTGCACCACCTTACATTTGCTCCAAGCTCTGCCAGTGTCTCAATCAATACTGCTGTTTGTATAGTCATATGTAAGGATCCCATAATTCTGGACCCGGCCAATGGTTTTTGTGACCCGTATTTGGAACGAAGTGACATCAATCCTGGCATCTCCTTTTCCGCAATCTCTATCTCTTTCCGGCCAAAAGCCGACAATGAAATGTCTTTCACTTTAAAATTATCAGTATCAGTGTTCATTTTAGGATGAATTAAATTATTATTTATTAATACT
>CAIOOC010000147.1 GCA_903859795.1 uncultured Bacteroidia bacterium | reverse complement strand
GAATTATGGGAAATCTTTACCTTATACCTACAACTCTCGGTGAATCGGGAACTACGCATGTGATCCCGGCCGATGTTAGTTCTATCGTCAAGAATATCAGGTATTTCATTGTTGAAAATATACGGACTGCACGTCGATATTTACGGAAACTGGATGCGCAGCTCAACATCGATGAAATACATTTTTTTGAATTAAATCAACATACCGACGTCCGAATTATTGAAACTTACCTCAATCCGATTTTTGAAGGATATGATATGGGTATAATTTCGGAAGCTGGATGTCCCGGAGTTGCTGATCCCGGAGCCGAAGTAGTTAAATATGCGCATGTTCGTAATATACGGGTTATTCCGCTTGTCGGTCCTTCATCAATTTTACTTTCATTGATGGCATCGGGAATGAATGGTCAGAATTTCGCTTTCATCGGTTACATTCCCGTTAAACCGGCTGAAAGAATTAAGGCGATCAAAGAGATCGAGAGAAAATCTGTCATGGAAAATCAGACTCAAATATTCATTGAAGCACCTTACCGTAATTCGCCATTAATTAATGACTTAATCAAAACTCTCGGGGAACAGACAAGACTTTGCGTAGCCTGCGACCTTACACTTGAAACTGAGTTTATAAAGACTCAAACAGTTGGTCAATGGAAGAGAGCTATTCCAGACCTCAGTAAACGACCCGCAATATTTTTGATACAAGCAAACAGACAATAATTTTCCGATGTGACTATTCGACAATTCGGCAATGCAATCAAATGGAAGTAATATAACCATTTTGGAAAGGCTGAGGTACAGTGAATATTTGAGTTTTATCTACTACTAAACAGGAAACGTCAGTCTCGAATTGTCTAGTCAGCATTTTGTCGAATTAATTCAATTTATTCTTTTTCAGCAACTTATATTCAAATTCAAAATTAGGTGTGAATATCTCTTGTCCCAGTTGTTTTTCGATCAGTGAAGGGCTCCAGAATCTCCCTTCAACCACTTCCTGACTGTGCAACCTGATTTTCTTATAATCATATGAAACAAAATAATATACAAGTTCGGACTCTATATCTGAATTCCACCTGTAATGTCCCAGGGGCTTTGCTGAAAAATTCTCAAGGCCTATCTCTTCAAATGCCTCACGCCGGAGCGCCGTTTCAAGATCTTCACCAAAAGAGATATGTCCTCCAACAGCGGTATCCCATTTCCCCGGCTGGACCAATTTATCCATAGGTCTTTTCTGCAGAAAGAAATGGCCCGCTGGGTTCAGAACATGCAGATGAACAACCGGATGAAGTATCTTTTCCCCATTATGACATACCGATCTGGGTGCCTTCCCGATTATTCTTCCGGATTCCTCTACAACAGGGAGCCATTCTTCTTCATCAGAAACAGGGGCTAAAGAATTATCATTCTGCCTATTCTTATTTAGCTTCCAGGTTTTAACATACTCAAATGCAAAATAGAGGATAAATAGGATATAGAATAAACCACCACTTATAAAAGCCCAGGCCTCTTTACTCATATAAAAAGCCGAATAGAAAACCAAAACCGTATGTGCCAGCACAATGTAGAAAAGGTTACGCAAGTTTCGTTTGAAAAGTGTCTCCTGCGCTTCGTTCATTTCTATCCCCTTCATGTATTTCCTTGTCATTGAACCGACAATATCAACGGAAGAAAAAACCGACACTCCAAGAACAACACACAGAATTAATTCAATCAAAGCCGGCTTTAGCTTGAAAAAAACATCATTTTCCAAAAGAATGGAGATCCCGGATAAGGCCACAAGCAATGCGGTATCAAGCATAACAAACCGATCCAGTCGTTTTTCACGAACCCATGTATACCCCATCTCTCCAATACCTATAAGGAGGGCAACACAAATTCCAACTTTCATTCCCCAATATTCGTCTGCAATAATAAAGACGAAAAGAGGAATAAAACCCGGAAGTAATTTTTTAAGAAGTTCTGCCTGTTTCAAACGTATCTAATTTGTGTTTTTAGGTTATATAGTATTGAAGATCGGTGAAGTACATAACTATTGCAAATATTCATTCCGATTATTTATACCTGCTACATCAGACTCAAATATGGTGAATTAGCTAGTTCTTATTGAGTTGTTGTCCATATGCCGGAAGCAATGACCTGAAAAGTGCAAGAGCCTCTTTAATAGGTAGTTTTGTTTCACCTCCTGATGCGTTACGATGTCCTCCTCCATTAAAATGAGTTCCCGAAAACTCATTGGTAGCAAAGTTACCTTTTGATCGGAAGGATATTTTGACAATACCATTTTTTTCCATAAAAAAAGCTGAGAAAACGATTCCCTTAATCGAAAGCGGGTAATTCACAAAACCTTCAGTGTCGCCAGGATGAAAATCATATTGCTTTAATTCATTTGCAGTTAACCAAATTAAGGCCGATTTGAACTGAGGGAAGGTTTCCATCTTTTCAGACAGGCAGTAACCAAGTAAACGAATCCTCTTTTCAGAGAAATTATTAAATAGTGAGTCATTAATCTTCTCTTTATCAGCACCTTTAATTATTAGTTCACCAACTATGCGGAAGGTTGAATGACGGGATGCATTGTGGCTGAACGAACCGGTATCGGCAATGATCCCGGTTAGGAGAGCATTTGCTCCAACTGGCCCTATATAATCTAACATCCCCAAAGCTTCAATAAAATCATATACCAGTTCAGCAGTAGAGCTTACATTGGTATCTGAAAACAAATACTCTGCCTGGATTTGAGGATCGGGATGATGGTCAATCAGTACAACCGGTTTAGTGTTGGTTTTTAAATAATCCTCAAGTTTCCCCAAGCGTTTGGAATCGTTAAAATCGAGAAAAAATAGCGCGTCTGCCCGATCAATAATATGCTGGCATTGCTCAGTGCTTTGTTCATAAATTAAGGGTGAACTTTCAGTACCCAGCCAGTTAAGGTAGGCAGGATAATCATTTGGAACAATCACCTGAGTTTCAAAACCAGCATTTCGCAGCACATCATTTAAACCGATTGAAGCCCCTATTGCATCACCATCAGGATTAACATGAGGAATAATTACCACATTCTTAACCGCTGATCTTAGCCAATCATTTACAGCATTACAGATATCTGCATTAAATCTTTCCAACTATTTATAAATTTTAATCATCAGACAAAGATATGATAATTGGTTGTAATTACTATTTTACTAAATTTAAACCCATAATTTAGCTACGAATATTCATTAATAAATCGTTCTGAGATGAGTGGAAATATCACATTTACAATGATTAAGCCTGATGCAGTAAGGAATAACTTTATTGGGCCAATACTTAAAATGATTAACGAAAACGGATTCCGCATTAAAGCACTAAAAATGACCCATTTTACAAAAGAAAGGGCCGAAGCTTTTTATGGAGTTCATGCCGGCAAGTTCTTTTTCGACGGACTGGTTGAATTTATGTCTTCCGGACCAATCGTTGCGGCAATTCTTGAAAAGGAGAATGCCATTGAGGATTACCGTATTTTAATTGGAAATACAAACCCTGAAAAAGCAGATGAAGGAACGATCAGAAAACTCTATGCCGAGTCTTTTACTGCAAATGCTGTTCATGGAGCTGACAGCGATGAAAACGCGATTCGTGAAGGATCGTTCTTTTTCGCGGAAATGGAACAGTTTTGATTTATTTGAATCCTGGCCCGACTTGTTCAAATATTAGTCCGGGCCCGACCTACTCAGGAAATGAAGAAGTCGGACTCGGACTTATTTACAAAACAGGAGGCAAACCGGTTTAAAGGCTTTGATCTGATCTGTAAATTCAAGTAATCCGGTAATGGAATTTCGGCGAAACGATACAATATCCTGAGAATTTTGATTAGCTACAAGTAAAAAGTCTTCATTAGGCGAAAGTGTAAAATTCCTTGGCGTCTCACCCCTGATCGATTCTTGTCCGATCAATACAATTTTCCCGTTTACCGGATCAACAGAAAAGATAGCAATCGAGTTAAATCCGCGGTTGGAAGCGTATAGAAACCGACCGTCTTTTGTAATGTGAATATCAGCACAATTACTTTCTTTCGTATATCCGGCAGGAAGTGTAGAAACTGTTTCGATGGTTGTAAATGAGCCATTTGTATTTAAATTAACAACTGTGATGTTGTTTAAAATTTCGTTGATAACATAGACTACTTTTAACCGCGGATGGAAGGCGAGGTGACGTGGTCCGCTTCCGGGAGCAATGTTTATAGCAGAAATTTCCGCGGGTTTAAGCTTACCTTTCCCTGCCTCGTTTAAAT
>CAIOOC010000146.1 GCA_903859795.1 uncultured Bacteroidia bacterium | reverse complement strand
TCTGTTGCAAATACCAACAAATATTATTCTGGAACCACACTTGCAAATCCTAATATAGGTAATGCAATTTTAATGAGTAACACAAATCAGGGTTATGTATACACGTTAACAGCAAAAATCCAAAGAACTCTTGAAAATTTATCCTATGGAGTCGCATACACACGTTCAGTGGCCAAGAACACAGCAGAGGGTGGATCAACTGCATCTTCATTGTGGAGCGCAGCACCTGTTGCCAATCAGGATCCTAACGCTGCTAATCTAGGTTATGCATCTTTTTACCAACCCAACAGAGTTATTGCAAACTTCACTTACAAAGTAAATGAAGGAAAATATCTTGCGACAACTTTTGGTGCAATTTATGAATTGACAAACAACGGTGTAACATCGTATGTTTATAATGGTGACTTAAATGGTGATGGTAATTCAGGTAATGACCTGATGTATATTCCAAAAGCTCTTTCTGATATTAATTTGGTTAAAGTCGGTTCCGGTGGGTTAGGTACTGGAACTTCAACGGATTCGAGAACATCCGCACAAATATGGTCACAATTAGACGCTTTTATTTCCAATTCAACCTATCTGAATACTCACAGAGGTGAATACGCTAAAAGAAATGGTGTTGTAATGCCATATTTTAGTAAATTGGATTTAAACATAACACAAGATTTAAAATTCAAATCTCACACGATTCGCTTTTCAGTCGATATGATAAACGCCGGAAACTTTATCAACAGAGATTGGGGTGTGGTTAAAATTCCTACAGCAACAAACATATTAAAATATGAAGGGATATCTGCTGATGGAAAGACTCCTTCATTCTCACTTCCATTCCAGACAGGAACAACTCCATTTACACAGCCATTCCAAAACTCAACAGCTATTAATTCAAGATGGCAATTGATGTTTGGGATCAAATACCTGTTTAATTGATAGCTTGAATATTAAATTTAAGGCAGTAAAATGCAGGTTTAAAACCTTATTTTACTGCCTTTTTCGTATCCTAAAGCCTTAGATAAAATAAATAATTCAAAGCATGCAGTTCTCAAATACGTTTAAAAAGATTCAGTTCTGTTCAAGGCTTGCAGTACTAATTGCACTGGTGACCTTCATAAACATTTCTTGCCGGTCGTTAACTGTTACAAAAGTAGAATCAAATAATATCCGACTCGATTCGACATTAACTTTAGTTCCTGATGCAAAAATAGAATCAATGATCGTTCCGTACAGAATCATTATGATGCATGAAATAAATGAGGTCCTTTGTTTTGCAAAGGTTCCACTTTATGGAGGACGTCCGGAGAGCCCGCTGACCAATTTTTGTGCTGATCTTCTCCGAATAGAATCCGATTCGATTTGTTTAAAACAATATCCATCGGTTCATATCGACATCGCTATGTTAAACCGTGGCGGATTACGCATTCCTATTCCCAAAGGGGAAGTGAAGGTTCAGGATATGTTTGAACTAATGCCTTTTGAAAACAAAGTGGTATTTCTGAAGTTGTCTGGTACAAATTTGCGCAGGTTTGTAGACCATTTGGCTTCACGTGGAGGGGAAGGCGTTTCAGGGATGAAGTTTGGAATTTGGGAGAATAAAGGGATTAATCCTGAAATTGACGGAAAACCATTGGATGATTCAAAAATATACTGGCTGGCAACGAGCGACTATCTTGCCAATGGAGGTGACGGGAATTTAATCCTGAAAGGGATCCCAGACCGGATTACCTCAGATGTGAAAATAAGAGATATGTTTATTAATCATTTACGAAATTTGCGGCGCCGGGATATCGTAATTGAAGCTAAAAATGACGGGAGGATTTATAATGCAAAATAGAAGAGAATTTTTGCGGTTACTTGGAGCCGGAACTGTTGGTACCGTTGCTCTTACAGCCCCAATATCAGTATTTTCAAACCATAAACCAATACATATTACCATACTGCATACCAACGACTTTCATTCACATATTGACCCGTTTGCCAAAGATGCGCCTCTCAATGCAAACGAAGGTGGAATGGCCAGACGGTCCGCACTAATCTCCAAAATTAGGTCGGAAACGGAACATGTGCTTCTCTTTGACGCAGGGGACATTTTCCAGGGTACACCGTATTTTAACTTCTTTAAGGCTAAACTTGATTTTGAGCTGATGACCATGATGGGATATGATGCCGCTACACTTGGCAATCATGAATTTGACAATGGACTTGAAGGGTTGGAAAGCCAGATTAAGTTTGCAGGATTTCCCTTTATCAACTCAAACTACGATTTTTCAGATACCATTTTGGCAGGGAAGACAATACCTTATAAAATCTTCAGGCGTGGTGGTGCAAAAATAGGCGTATACGGACTTGGCATTGAGCTGCAAGGGCTCGTAGATTCAAAAAATTACGGCAATACACGCTTTAACGATCCGCTCCGGACAGCTCTTAGAATCGAAAAACAACTTAAAGAAGACCATCGCACCGACATGATTATCTGCCTGTCGCACCTGGGATATGATTACAAGGACAATACAATCAGCGATAAGGTAATCGCTGAACATAGTTATCATACAGATCTGATCATAGGCGGACATACTCATACGTTTCTGAAAAAACCAGATATGATCAGGAATAAATCCGGGAAAGAAGTGGTAGTTAATCAGGTAGGTTTTGGGGGATTGATTGTTGGAAAGATTGACTTTTATTTGACAAGGTAAATTGAAAGGTTACTTAGGTTCGTCCCGAAACTTGTTAACAATATTTACACTAACAATATTGGGTTTGGTTCTACCTCTTCAATACGACTTTGAAGTCGCTAAATTTTCAATTATGTTTTTTTTGACTCATTCATAAAGGGGCTGTCGGAAGATAGCCCTATTTTTTTGGGAATAATCCCTACCTTTGCGCTTCAAAATTTTAGTAACTAATGGCACAAAAACCATCAATTCCAAAAGGAACACGTGATTTTTCCCCGGGTGAAATGGCCCGGAGAAATTTTATTTTTGATACCGTAAAACGTGTTTTCCAGGTCTACGGATTTCAGCAAATTGAGACGCCGGCAATGGAAAATCTCTCAACATTGATGGGGAAGTATGGTGAAGAAGGGGATAAACTTCTTTTTAAAATTCTGAATTCGGGTGATTACCTTTCTGCCATTGGTCCGGACGAGTTGACAACAACAAACAGTTCAAAACTCACGACCAGGATATCCGAGAAAGGTCTAAGATATGATCTTACTGTCCCCTTTGCCAGGTATGTAGTTCAAAATCAGAATGACATTGTTTTCCCATTTCGCCGCTTCCAGATTCAACCTGTTTGGAGAGCCGACCGTCCTCAAAAAGGGCGATACCGAGAATTCTACCAGTGTGATGTTGATATAATAGGTTCAGATTCGTTGCTGAATGAAGTCGAGCTGATCCAGATTGTCGACCAGGTTTACCGTCAGCTGGGATTAAACGTGACCGTTAAGATTAATAACCGGAAAATCTTAGCCGGTATTGCTGAGATCATTGGAGAATCAGAGCGGATTATCGATATTACTGTTGCAATCGACAAGCTGGATAAAATTGGCATTGCAAAGGTCAGTGAGGAG
>CAIOOC010000145.1 GCA_903859795.1 uncultured Bacteroidia bacterium | reverse complement strand
TTAACAGTAAACAGCCGGATATCCTGGTTATTTGAGGCAGCAATCTCTGCGTCACTGTTTTTGACACTCAACATATTGAATTCCATATTCGATTGTCCGGAGCAAATCCACACCTCCCCAATCAGGATATTCTCAAGAGTCTGGGAATTTCTCCCATTAACGGTCATTGTAAACGGACCTCCATAATTCATTGCAGGAAGTTTTAAGGTCCATTTACCCTCCTTATTGGCTTTTGCCGTCGCTTTACCCTTATCAAGGGTTACCGTGACTTTCTCGCCCGGTGACGCCCATCCCCAGACAGGGATTTCCATGCCCTGTTGTAATACCATGTTACTGGAGAAAATAGGTGAGAGTTTTACCTGAGCGTTGAGAGTGGCTGCAAAAAGGATAAGCAGCAGAGTGGTCAATTTTTTTTGTGTAGAAATCATTTGGTTACTTTTAATTGGTTGATTAAAACTATATAAAATCTTATTGCCACTAAGGCACCAAAACACCAAATCCCACCAAAATTTTGGTGAAATTCAGTGCTTTAGTGTTTTAGTGGCATTTCCTATCCTTTAATTTTTAAATGGCAGCACGAATATATAATTTCCGCTTCCAAGTTCAATTTTTACCTTTTGATTATTTCCTGATATTTTTGCTTCCCCATTCTTTAACAGGGGAAGATTATTTAATACAATATCGTTAGCCTCTGAATTTTCGAAACATACTGTTGCCGAACTGTTTGGAGGGATCGAGCAGGTATAGGTCATCGTTCCGGTTTCAATTTTCCAATCCGATTTGATCGTTCCATACATTGTTTTTAATGAACCTGAGGCTGACGTTAACCCACCGCCGGGATGAGGTTGAAGAAAAGAATGTTTATACCCCGGAGCATTCTGATCGTTTTGAATTCCGGAAATATATTGGTAAAGCCACTGACCTATTGCACCATAGGCATAGTGGTTGAAGCTGTTCATCGACACATCCTGAAACGATCCGTCGGGTTTTAACCCATCCCAACGTTCCCAGATCGTTGTGGCACCCATTGTAACAGGATATAGCCACGATGGATACTCTTTACGCATCAGCAGCATAAACGCAAGATCTGCATATCCGTTATCCGAAAGAGCTTTGCAAAGAAGAGGTGTTCCTACGAACCCGGTTGTCAGATGCTCCATCTTTTTTACATCCTCTGCCAGGTACCCCGCTGCCTTTGAGATCAGTTCATCGGGTATCAGACCGAAGGAAAGAGCCAGAGCATAAGCTGTTTGAGTATTTGAAATTAGACGTCCGGACGGCGTAACAAATTCATGAATAAAGGCATCCTTGATTTTGTGAGTCAAATCGCGGTATTTGGCAGCATCTTCATTTTTCCCTAGAATTGAGGCGGTATGTGCAAGCAGGTTCGTTGACCAGGCGTAATATCCTGTGGCAATCAGATCTTTATCAGTAGTTGCACCCGGATAATCTGAATCTGTGGAGGCAAATGCGAGCCAGTCTCCAAAATGGTCATCATCTGTCCAGAGATTGTCATCCCCGGCCCGAAAATGCATATATTCGATCCACCCTTTCATACTTGCGTATTGATTTTCAAGAATCCGTTTATCTCCATAAGCCTGGTAAATGGTCCAGGGTACAACAACTGCAACATCTCCCCAGGCTGTTGAGGTACCACGACCCGATCGAACATCAGGAATTACATCGGGGATTCTTCCGTTTGGAAGTTGGTCGGCTGCAACATCGGCCATCCATTTGGTAAAGAATGGCGCAACATCATAATTAAATGCTGCAGTCGGGGCAAAAACCTGTGCGTCGCCGGTCCATCCGAGCCGTTCATCCCGCTGTGGACAGTCGGTTGGGATATCGAGGAAATTATCTTTTTGTCCCCATTGGATATTTTGTTGCAAGCGGTTAATCAGCGAGTTGGAACATGCGAATACACCCGTCTGAGGCATATCCGAATGGATCACCACCCCTGTAATACTCTTCAGATCTGGTTTTCCAGGATATTGCTCAAGTTTCACATACCTGAATCCGTGAAACGTGAAATGAGGTTCAAAAGTCTCCTCGTCCCCACCTTTTAGGATGTATTCATCCGTCGCTTTTGCCTTCCGGAGGTTCTCAGTATAAAAATTACCCTCCTGGTCAAGAACCTCAGCGAATTTCAGGATCACACGATCACCGCGGTTTCCCTTCACCTTTAACCGGACCCATCCAACCATATTCTGACCCATATCAAATACGGTTTCACCCTTAGGAGTTGTGATCATTTTTTGCGGGATTCGCTCTGCGATAACCTTTACAGGATAACTCACCGGAGCCACCAGGATATTTTTCGGATGGTTAAGAATGATGGCAGACAAAAACGATCCAGCTTTAAACCCGGGCCTGTCCCATCCCTGCATTTCAAGTGTTGCATCATAGGTCTCGCCATTGTAAATATCTGATAATAAGATCGGACCATTTCCGGTTTCCCATGAACCATCAGATGCAATTTGTCGGGAAGTACCATCCGAAAAGGTGATCTCAATTTGGGCGATTAATGCTAATTTATCACCGAAGTAATTTCGCTGAACCTTTCCTCCGATGTTCCCGCGATACCACCCATCACCCACAATGGCTCCAAGTGCATTTTCAGTTTTAAGCAGTCTGGTAATGTCGTAGGTCTGGTATTGGGTACGTTTGTTATAGCTGGTCCACCCCGGGGTAAAGAGGTCGGAATTCACTTTTTCACCATTCAGAACCACCTGGTATAACCCGTGAGATGAGATATAAAGTCGTGCTGAGGCAATTTTCTTTTCACAAATGAACTCTTTTCTGAAATAAACAGGACGATGATCTTCAGCTGCCTTATTGGGTGCTGCAATCCATTCGGCTTTCCAGAGCGAGTTATCCAAAAGAGCCGTTTCCCACCATGCAGGTTCGCTCCAGGGGGTTGCTTTTCCATGATTGTCCCAGATCCGTACCTGCCAGACATAGCGGGTTTGAGATTCAAGAGGCAACCCTTTATATTCAATATTCACAGACTGATCCGTGATTACTTTACCTGAATTCCATACGGGTTTATCCCTTTTGTTTAAGACAGATTCTGAGGCTATTACCCGAATTTCATAAGCAGTCTGGACGAAATTTGGCTCGCCGCACTCAATTTGCCAGGTGAGCCGGGGGTGGGTAACATTTAATCCAAGAGGGTTGGTGAGATATTCGCACTTTAATCCGGAGATTACTGTTTTTGCTGAGGCTAAAACTGATATCGTATGAAGCATCAACAAAATCATGAATTTTGGAAGGTGTGATTTAAATATCATTTGAATAAATTCTAAATATTTGGTTATGAATTTTATGCGATACAATTCTTAAATTAAAGAAAATAAATTTATGCCACCAAAGCACCAAATTACACCAAAATCTTTAAAGTCAGTCTTTTGGTGTAATTTGGTGACTTGGTCCGTCAGTTGACGGATGGTGGCATTTTTTGTCTTATATCTTATAATATGCTGTTATTTAAGCAAATGCGATATTTTAATAATGCTTTTTAAAACATCCTGGGAATACCAAGATGAGTTTTTCCTGACGAGTGATATCTGACCTTCTGATTTGGCAACGGATTTTCAGCATAAGTTGACCACTCTTTGGAATCTTTACCCTCAGGAAGAATGAAAATTACTTCGTTTGGTTTTGTCTTAAATTCAGCCAGATCGCCGGTTATTTTTTGACCCGTATTCTTCAAGCTGGATTGCACTGTTCCAATTTTCCAGGGTAAAACTAATTTACTCGGATTTCCCAATAAACTTTTGATGGCAATCCACTGCACTTCGCCTGATTTTATTTCTGAAGATACGACAAAACCACCTCTGGCATGAAGTGTAAACCGCCCTGATTTGTTGGATGAGAAAGCGGGGAAAACTCTGATCGTGCCGTCGTAACTCTGAAGTAGCGATTCGTTCATTGCTGTTGCCAGCACCGAGGTAGCTTCCATCGACATATGGCGGAAGGGCCACATCGGGAGTGGGAATGTATCTTCAGACTTTGAAGCAACATCTTTTACCTTATTAGTCCGGAAATACCACTCTGCATCTTTGTTTACTTCATCCTCCAGACCCCAGTGCCCCCAGCCGTTGCAATAGATCTGCCACCTTCCAGGGAAACGTTCCAGATCGATAGCCAGTTCTTTGGTCATCCCCAATCGGGCCATTACTACTGAGACCGGATCCCAGCCTGTTATTTCCGATCCGTATAAAAGGGTTGTGGCAGTAGCCATATTAAAAAGAGTGTCTCCCTTTTGTGCCAACCCGATCATTCCCGACGGAAAGACAGGAGAGGAGGGGACCGAAGGGAATATTCCATCCAATAATTTCAAGCCATTGTTCGGGTAATAGCGACTTTTGATAGTATCGCTTTTACCTACCGGGTTATAAACAACCAACATTTTTTGTTCCTTAATTCCAAATCCGGCTGCCAGAATTTTGTTTGTCGGTGCTTGCTCCCCTTTGAAAAATCCACGATTCATGCTGAAACCCGATCCATCTGTTTTGATTGTCTCCTCATCGTTTTTAAGAACAGGTAGTGGCGCGAGATGCCCCAGGATATCTTTCCATTTTGTGGCTTCAGGCAGAACGGTTTTGAATTCTTTTAATGCTTCCAGAGTAGCACTGAATAAGGCATTTGCGTAGGTTAGTTCCGTCAGCCCGTCCTTTAGCCTGATCCACCCTTCATAACCGCTACCCTCCTTTGCATGATATTTCCCATCAGCCTCTTTTTCGAGGATCGATTCATAGAAACGGGCAGCTTCAAGCATAAAGGGAAGCGCTTTCTCATTGAGGAATTTCTTGTCACCGGTATATTGATATTGTCTCCAGAAATCGAGGGCGATCTCTGCAATCGGGGTATGGTTGATTTTCTCCCCTGATGAGTTATAACCGCGCCTTTCAGTCACATCGGAGATAAACGCACCGTTTGAGTTAAATAATTTCTTTGCATCTTTTTTAGCCTCGGGGAGCGAATTAAACCTGAAATCGAGATAAGGGGTCACCAGCTCATGAAAACCTGCGGCATTCAACGGCCAGCTTATTTGCTGCTGGTTCCAGTGGAAATAGAAATTCCAGTTCTGGACATCCCTGCTCCAGCTCCAGATCCCGTTGTTAAACCTTCCGGGATATTTCCCACCCTGGGAGGCATTGGCATAAAACATCGTAAGGTGCCAGAGGGCGTTAAGGTAATCATCCCCGTAATCCATTAAAGAGCGATTCCAGATTGATTTCCAGACTTCTGCGTTTTCAGACTGATAAGGTCCCATTCCTTTCCCTTTTACAGCAGAAAGGGTGTTTTTAAGTTCAGTAACCTGATCTTGTTCGGTAGGTGAAGTCACGGAAAATACAAGTTGGGCATTTTTTGCCCGGTTGCCTGATAGTTTTATTGTGGTGCTACGTGAGTGGTTTCGTGTGTATTCGACCCTTAATCCGTTTTTCTGAATCACACTTCCTCCAACTGCAAAGGTGCCTGAAGCTAATTTTTGGGTGATATATGCTCCATCAATATCCGCGATCGCGTCGGTCCCCGCTAACCCGATTGTGGCATCCCTGTTGATCTGGTGGTACCAGTGCGAAAAAGTACGCGAACCAAAGCGCTCAACGTCGATATCGACCGGGATATTTTCATTCAGATCGCTTTTCAGATCATAAAAAAGGAGCCCTGTCTGATGATCAACAAACGCCTTTAAGCTTACTCTCCCAAAAGCACTTTCACCTTCAAGACTTAATGAAGCATCTGCAAGGTTAAGTTTGGCCTTAAAACCCGAAAGGTACAGTGTATTAAAAACCGGAAGCTTAAAATCGATTACGATTCGGCAGGCATGGCGCTGCGTGGTGCTGTAATCTTCCTCTTTGGCGTCCCAATTATGAAACGGACCAAATTTGGCATCGTCCCAAAGGTCACTTTTATTCACCACTGCGATTATTTTAGAATCTTCACACCAGAATAATACTCCAACTTCGCCGTTTCCCAGCGGAATGCCCTGCATCGCGTCAATAGGAGGAGATAGGTAAACAAGGTCATATTGAGATACTCGTCCCGGCCAGGAGATATCCCAGGTTGCAGTTTTGGGGTTAAACGCGGATTGGATGGTATTAACCGGTTCGGGTTTTTGGGCAGAAGTCTGATACCCCTTAAATGTGCAAAGTGCAAGGATTAAAATTAAAAGCCTGATTAAGGTAATTGAATTGGTTTTCATAAATATTTAGTCTTTTGATCGATGTCTATTCCTATCATATTCAACCCTGTCAGGGTTGTGTTGGGCGCTTATTTTTTTCCGCGGGTTTTACCCACGGTCAATAATATTTAACCCTTTTCAGGGTTTTGATAATTTAAAGTCAGATCCCGGAACCCGGGATCAATGTTATTGACCTCCGGTTTCAACCGGAGGTACCGGAAGGAAATAACCTGGAACCCTGAAATGGGTTCAATTGTTACATTATCAATACATTAGACCATAAATGTCTTCACCATATTCCTATTTTTAGTTACCCTGTGACTAAATTAAACGAATTATTTAATCTTTGCAGATGTTTTTGTTAATGAACTATTCTTGGGAAAATGCCCTTCGAAAAATGTCTTTTCCGACCCATTGTATTGTGCAACGCGCACAGTACTCCAGGTTTCCTGGTCACCAGTTGCATAATACAGGTATGTTTTCCCTTCATATTCAATCAGATCCGTGTCTGAATTGTTTCTTCCCTCACCGGTAGCGGCCTCGAGGATGGGATTGAACGGGCTGTATTCCCAGGTAGCCAAATCCTTTGAACGAATTAGGAATGAAGTCCATCCATCATGTCCGGTATATGGCTCATGAACATAAATCACATAATAATAAGGTTTTATGTAACGAATCACGGGGCAGGCTGAATACTCATGATTTAACCCGGTGAAGACCAGATCAGCGATTTTACTCCACCTGGATAGGTTATTTGACCGGGCGAATTTAAAACAGAACTGAACTGGTTTGTCCGTTTCATAAGCCATCACATAACCATTTTCGTCTTTGCAAACCGAGGAGTTAAAAAGATGTTCATTTCCTTCCGGAAGGATCACTTTTTCTGTCTTCCACTCTTTGAGATCGGTAGTTGTCATTCTGTCGATTCCGGTTGAATTCATGATCTGACCGAAATCGGTAAATTCAAGTGCGAAGACGTTTAACTCTGCTCCATTCATATAGGCTGAGGCAAATGAATGTCCCTGACCAAACCGGACCACCTGCTCACCGGTCTGTAAATCATCGATGTATAAATATGCATCTTTCCCCTTTGCATGACCTAGTCCCGGCCGATAATTCGAGATCAGCAGCAGGCGTGTGCCGAAAAGTACCGGGGTATTTTCCATGGGAGTCCTTCCAATCTGGGAAAATGCGAACGGGAGTTTGATTAAAATGGGTTTCTGCGATTTCTGGGCAAAGATGGAGGCGCTAAACAACAGAAATAAAATAGAAATAGTGAAATAGGTTGATATTCTTTTCATGAATTAAATTGTAGTTGCATTAATGAATTTTAAAAAAAATGCCACCAGGGCACGAAACCACCAAGGGACACCAAAGTTAAAATATTATTAT
>CAIOOC010000144.1 GCA_903859795.1 uncultured Bacteroidia bacterium | reverse complement strand
TATTTATACATTTGATTTAAACTTTGTATTTTTTTAAAGCGTTTATTGCATTATCATATCAACTCTTAAACCTAAAAAAATGCCAAACAAGAAAATTAGAATTAAAGGGATCGTCAAGGATACTCCTAGATTAATCCTTTCAGATGGTGGGATTACTGAAGTGAAAAGCGATTGGAAACATCGTAATATATCCTGGGATATCCAAAAAGATTTGCCGGAAGTTAAGTCCTTTCGGATTGAAGGCAAAAAGGGTGATAACCCATTCGACACACCTATTCCCGAAGATTTCTGCACTGTATTAACGTTGAATGTACGACCTGTCAAACATCGCGTCGATTGGGAATATTCTATAATATGGAAAAAAAGTCCGGATAAAATCATACAAATTTTCGATCCCAAAATTTCTATCTTTCCATAGCATCAATTTTCATTTTTTTTTTTTGCACATAGCCCTGGTACTTTCATTTTAATACTTGTGGGTATTTCCCGGTTTTTTGTGCGGGAATAAAAGTGGCAAATAATCATACGTATCAGCATGTGCCATATTTGGTTTAGAAACTTTTTCAAGCCATCGATATGTTTAATAGAAAAGCTTATACTCTTCTTACTCTCTTTATTTGCTTTATCCTTTCAGAAGTTTACGCGCAAGATCAAAAGATAGCCGATAGTCTTGTCCATACTTTGGGGGAGAAAACCCTGTCTGATACTGCAAAATTAAACCTTCTCAGTCGACTGTCGTTTAACGAGATGAGAGATTTAAAGAAAGGCTTGCAGTACGCTGAGGAGCTGATAAGCTTATCTGAACAAACCGGGAATAAGAAATACCTGGGTATTGGTTATTTCCTGGAGGGAACAAAAAAAAGGTCGCTGGGCAACCTTGCTGAAGCACTGGAGGCTTACATTAAAAGTGCAGTAATAGCCAGGGAAACACATCAATCAGCGGCGGAAGGAAAGCGCTACATTGCAATTGCTGATATTTATTCACTCGGAAATAATCACACCAATTCTAAGGATTACTATAATAAAGCCATTAGGATCCTGAGGCAATCAAATGATTCTATT
This sequence comes from uncultured Bacteroidia bacterium, assembly GCA_903859795.1. Lineage (GTDB taxonomy): Bacteria > Bacteroidota > Bacteroidia > Bacteroidales > Prolixibacteraceae > JAAFHB01. The sequence continues at coordinate 782 of CAIOOC010000144.1, read as the reverse complement.
AGCCTGGCCTCTGCTTTGCTGAACGCAGGAGATGAATTCCTCAAAACTAACAAAGTTGATTCTGCTCTCTTGTTTTTCGAAGAGTCAAAAGTAATTTTCGATAAAGTCAATTACCTGAGTGGTAAATGCTACAGCCGGGGGGGTATTGGTATGGCATATGCAAGAATCGGAAAAAATAATCTTGCTGAAAAAACCATGAATGAAGCCATCAGGTTATTGGAGGAAAAACAGGATTATTATCCTATTTGTGTTTATCTAACCTCTATGGCTGATGTGTATTTGAATAAGGGGGATAATCAGGCAGCATTAAATTACATATTAAGAAGCCTTCGCCTTGCAGAGCAATTTGGATTAAAGGAGCAGGTTGCTGATGCAAGTCTGAAATTAACAGAATTTTATGAAAAAGCCGGAAACTTACCTAAAGCTTTTACATATTATAAAAAGCATATTACATACCGCGACAGCGTCAACAACATCCAAAGTGTGCTGAACATGGCAGACCAGCGCACTAACTTTGAAGTTTCTCAAAAGCAGGCAGAGGTGAATTTACTAAACCAGGAAAAGCGGAATCAGAAAAACTTAGTCGTTTCACTGGTTTTTATACTTGGCTTAACTATCATAATAGTTGGTATTTTATTGAGGAATAATCAACATAAACAGAAAGCATACAGGATTTTAAATTTGCAAAAACAGGCGACAGATGAGCAAAGAATAAAGGCAGAAAACGCTCTTGATAAATTGCAGGCCACGCAAAAGCAATTGATTCACTCAGCAAAAATGGC
>CAIOOC010000143.1 GCA_903859795.1 uncultured Bacteroidia bacterium | reverse complement strand
GATTGAATTTTCAGATTAATCTGTTTGGGCGACTTTTTTCAATTGTTCTTGTAGTATTTGTCATGGAACAGAAATCGGTGGTCATTTTCTGCCTTTAAAGCTTTTGATTCTGTATCAATGATCATTACAGGCGGGTTAGAATCGTTGGACACTGCGGCAGGCCACTCGGCTAGACCGGCTTGATTTGGATTACCTGTTTTGATAAAATTGGCAAAGAAACTCTCCATGGTTTCGGAAACCTTGTAATCCTCTTTTGTCCATGCATATTCCTTGATCAGGCTAAGATTTCCCATGCAGTATTCTATTTCGCAGGCATGTGGGGCGCCTATTGGTTCGGGCATCTTAGGCTGGCTATTCTCTTTTTTAACTGTACCGCCTGCCAATCCTGCAGAGAGTGTCTGATCAACCAGGGATGGGCGTAACTTGCTGTACAAGTATCGATAAACGCGTTGGGTGCTGTTTTTCCGTTGAAGGTCAAACCATTTCCACGTACTGTACGCAATAAACCGGTCGGAGGCTAATGCTGTAGCCGAAAGTTCGATCTCTTTTTCTGAACTGTGGGGATAGAGCCTGAGCACCTCTTCGAAATCTTGTGGATAGGTTTCTTTTACACGGCTAAGAAAATTCTCTTCGGTATATGGTTTACCATACATAAAAGCCATTCCCGGGATCTCGGCTGAATTCCAACCCACCAAAATCGGGATCTGGGCTTGTTCCCTTGCTTTGAAAATTTCGGGAAGAGATTTTGGAAGGAAGTAGCTATCGATCACTGTCGGGAATCCAAACCTTTTTGATTCGTTATAAAGTTCGAAAATTTCGAGTGTGCTCATACTTCGCAACTGTTTTATTGTGTAATTGCCTGCTTTCGTTGCGAATTCCAAACCTTGCTTTTCAGCTTCTGCCAACGGTACCGGAGCCATAGTGGGATTGATTCCCGCGCCGCTTTCACCGATTGCACCTGCGATAAGATCCTTCGACAGAGGTGATGCCATTAGCGAGCTGACAGCTATCGATCCTGCAGATTCGCCTGCGATCGTTATTTTCGACGGATCCCCGCCAAATGAGCCAATATTTTTTCTGACCCATTTCAGGGCAGCTGTCTGATCGAGGAAACCGTAATTGCCTGAAGACTTGTATGGTGCTTCTGCACTGAGTTCAGGATGAGCCAAAAAGCCGAAGATATTCAACCTGTAATTTGCCGTTACGGTTACTATCCCCTTTGATGCCATACTTGCTCCGTCATAACGAGGTTCAGAACCATCACCTGCAACAAAACCTCCGCCATAGAAATAGACCAGAACAGGTAACCCGGTAATATTTCTTTTCGCGGGCGTCCAGACATTAAGGTAAAGGCAATCTTCACTAATCCCGTTGGACCGGGGGTTCATATCACCAAAAACGCTACCCTGAACGGCTCTGGGTCCGAATTTCTTAGTCTCTTTTATTCCATCCCAGTTTTTAACAGGTTGTGGCGATTTCCAGCGTAATTCATTAACCGGAGGCTGTGCAAAAGGGATTCCAAGATACAACTGTAGTGATGTTTTCGTATCGTAAAGTCCTTCGATTGTGCCATTCTCTATCTTTGTCTGAACGGGAAAGCAGTTATTGGTCTGACCAGTTGATGTTTTCATGAAAAGAACGAACGCCAAAATCAGGAGTCCAACAGTATTGAAATTCATGCTTTTAGTGATTTGCGATGTCTTCATTGTATATTTATCAGATAATCAGCGTTATTATGGAATGCGGTAGAATGATTAACGATGCAGCTTTATTGGATATCAAAAGCTTGAATGGCAGTTTTTCGCCTGAGGTGTTTAATACTACCACAACAATTTTTCCATCGGGATTTATAAATGCAGTAGATTCAAGTTTATCCCGGTTTGTTGAGCAGCTGATGCGCCTTGCTCCCGCTTTAATGAATTTCGAAAAATGACCGATATAGTAATAGCTGTTGGTATAAATCAATTTGCCGGTTTGTATATTGGCGTGAACTGGGGCAAAGCAGAAGTTTCCCACGTGGTTGGGCCCTCCGTTTTCATCGAGCAGGATATTCCAGTCGGTCCATGCAACTGTTCCGCAGTTAAAATCATTTACCATTGAGTGCCCGTATTTCTCGCCGAGTGACCAGTCGTTTACCCTGTCAAGGCTGAACTTCTCAACACATCCTTCGGTGAAAATCAGATTTTTGTCGGGGAAGGCTTCTTTCACCCGCTTCAAATTCTCGAATTGCATACCGCTTCCGGTCCAGGTTTCGTACCAGTGAAAACCAATTCCCCAGATATATTTTGCAGCCCGAGGATCACCCAATAAAGTTTCGGCTCGCTGATAGATCAGGTCACGGTTGTGATCCCACCCAATCAGTTTCTTTCCTGCCATGTTATTCCTTGCGAGTGTAGGACCCAGGTAATTTTTAATGAAATCCCGTTCTTCAGTGGCGGTGTAAATACAAGATTCCCACTTCTGGTTGGCCATAGGTTCATTTTGAACCGAAAGTCCCCAAACCGAAATCCCCTGTGATTCAAGTGCTTTAATGTATTTTACATAATGGTTTGCCCAGGTTTGATTAAACTTCCTGAGTAACTTTCCTCCATGGATCAGGCTATTGTTATCCTTCATCCAGGCAGGTGGACTCCACGGACTAACAAAAAGAGGCAGATTTCCCCCGGCAGCAGCGATGGCTTTTTTGATCAGTGGAATCCGGAATTTCTTGTCATGGGAAATGTCGAACGAGGTTAGCAACGAATCGTTTTCAGCTACATATCCATAAGAGTCGCCCGAAAAATCACAACTCGCTATATTGGTACGGGCAAAATTATACCCAATACCTTTCTGACTGTCGTAATATGCTGTAAGTAGTTCTTTTTGTGTGGTTTCTGGCAGTTTGGCAAAGACTTCGGCCGAGGCGTCGGTTAATGCTCCACCGATGCCGGTCATCGTTTGAAATTTTCTTGAAGGATCGACAAATATGCAAACCTGCGTTTCGAATGGTTGTCCAAAATCTTCAAAAAGGGCATCTTTAGTTTGAGCAAGCCGCAGGGATGTATCTTTAGCAGTTGTAAAAACCTGGGCTTTAACCGGAATTACAGCTGTTGAAATTTTCCCGGGAGAGTTGCCGGCCACGATGTTGGAATAACTAATCAGCAGAACCAGGGATAAAACCAGAGAGATTTTAGTAATTTTCATGACAGATATCTACTTAAAAAGGTTTGAGAACCTTCGCAAAGATACCTATTCCTATTTTGTATTTACCATCCAGAAGGAGAAGGAATTCAGATAATTCCAAAATGATTCCATGATCTCCTCTGGTAAATCAAGTTTTGAAAGGACTTCAATATAACATTGAAGCCAAATAATGCGAGCCTGCTGATTGATGGCAAAAGGTGAATGCCTGGCGGCAAGCATTGGTTTACCACGGCTTTTGTTGTAATAGGGTTGCCCCCCGCAAATCTGAATAAAAAAGTCAGACGAACGTTGTTTAGCTTTCTCCAACGCCTCTTCAATGCGTGGGAAAAGATGCTTTACTTCACTCTGACTCAACAGATCGTAGTGGTCGCTGACCAGTTTCCTGATCCCTTCTTCGGTTATCAGTTTTAGAAATTCGGGGGAAGGGATAGTTACCGGGGGTCTATGGCCAAATTCGTATTGACTAATTATAAAGTTCATTTTCTAAATGTATCTATCCGACCTTAATTTTCAGGCTGGAAATAACAACGGTATAACCGTCAGGATCCAGTAAAGTTATTCCATTTACCTTCCAATATGGGTTTTTAGCTAATGGTTTATCGACTTTACTGTTATTTATTCTTTCCAATAAATCATTATATTCTGATTGAGACTCAGGATAAAAAACTAAAATATCATCCGGGTTAAATATATGATCAACAGGTTCACTCGTCTGAGTAAATTCAAGATGCCAGTCGGAATCATTTCTTCCAATGAAGACACCGTCATAGCCTGAATGATTTTTAAATTCCCCTAAAAAGCTCAGTCCAATTGTGTTGACATAAAAGTCAGTCAATTGCTCAAGCCTGTTTGTATGCCTGGCGACCCTGAATTTCACGTTTGCTGAAGCATTTCCTGTAAGCGATTAGAATGCATCAGATCTCAAGTGTCATCCGTTCAGAAGCAGTCATATAATATCGGGCAAATTTATCATCCTTCATATAATCGTGCAACCTGGTTTGCCATTTCTTTGCACGCTCGGATAGCAGGACAATATTTTTGTTGTTTTCAACATTCTCAGGATCAACCTTTTGAATCTTTATCACAGCAATAAATTCATCCATCCATTTTTCGTAATGACTCATAAACTCCTTCTGATCAGATGAAATGCTCATATCCAGATCGGATTTGATGATGTTTGCCGAAATAGTGGAAGATGCTGTCAAACCTGCAGCAAGTGTAAATCCTAATTTGCGTAAAAAGTCCCTTCTTTTATCTTCGTAACCGTCCATCTCTTCTTAAGTTTTTTAGGAGTAACAATGATTTTCTGATTTTGTTTGAAGATAGAGGATATTTTAGCCCCGAAATCTACAGTCAATAGCTTAATCAAGTCATTGTTTTGTCATTTATAACCAACGAAAGATGGTTATAAATCTTTTTGTCACTTATAAATGACAAAATATACTTTCCATTTCTCTCAAAACATCGAATACCGGGGTATCTGATTCTATCTTTTCCCCGATTGAAGTTCCTCAATTTTAATCTTTATCTGGTCAATCCGTTCTTCCCGTTTTGCCGACCAGGTTTTGTCCTCCTGTTCGAGAAATTCAAGTAAAGTCAGGGACTTTTCATAACAAATAAGACTGTATTGAAGCTTTTTCTGCGCTTCACTCAATGTCGCCTCGGCAAAAAATAACTCAGCCAAAACCGCCAGGTGACCGTTTTCGTAATTGTGTTCAGTGAGCAGGGTAGTGGTCAGTTTCTCTTTTGGAATAGACTGGAAGAATGACGCTTCACGTCGGAGAAGTTCTATATATCCCCGTTCGAGGATCTTTTCAGCTTGTTCGAGGTCCCCTTTTTTGATAAGACCCAGCAGTGCGGCAATCAGATCACCAATCATCTCTATCATCCGTAAAATATAATCTTTCTGAAACATATGATTATTTTAAAATTTCGTAATTGGATTGTCGGTAGAGACCCACAGCTTTGAGTCGCTACCGACAATAACCACGATCATCAAGCGGTACGTTCTACATTTAATTAACGCAGATATCAATTATTCTGCACTATTCCATATTGATTTCATCTGATAAACCTCCATATGGTTAATTACAGGCCCGTATCTTTCAGAATTAAACAAGAGTCCGTCACCATTCCTATTTTTATTCAGGCTTCTCACGATGTAATGTTTCCCATGATTGATAAAGATCTCAGCCACTGTTTTGTCAACCAAAAGCTCAACAGAATTTTCACCAATTTGAAGTTCATCAGAAGAGAGGTTCAGGAATTCGTCGCCATGGTAGCTAAGTCTTAGGAAATGTCCCGGATCGAGGCTGAAATTTATTTTTAGATGCAACGGCCCAGCCTTTATCTTCTCCAGCTCTTCATTGGCTCTCTTTAACGTTATTGATTCCCATTTGTATGCTTTATTATGCAAACGGTTTATCTCCCCGATTGGATTAGCGACTAAGCGGATACCCTCAGCCGTGGTTATCAGGGAGAATTCTGTAGGGAATAGCATCATTTGGGTAAAGGGCATTCCGGGATGCTCTATTCTGCCCCAGGCCATTTGGACGCGTCTGTTTTCCGGCATATTTGCGAACGATTGGGATGCATAGAGCAAGTCCCCTGGATCCTCTTTATTTTCATCACAATAGCGAAGTTTTGCAGTTTCAGGTGAGAATTTTTTACCGTCGAAAGTTCCAATCATATATTCAGGTGAACCGCCATGTAACACCCATTTTTTAGTTTGATTGTCTCCGTCAACAGGCAACTCAAAGAAATCAGGGCACTCCCACAGACCTTTAAAATGGCTCTGTTTTACCCATTTTCTCATGTCTAAAGAATTGTAAAACGACATACCGTCCTTTTCAAGCAGAACCATGATCCAGTGTTTTGATAGTTCGTGCCAAAAAACATGTGGATCGCGTGTGTCAGTAGTTTGCATTTCCCAGTTGCTGTCAATAACAGGATTTCCACCATACCGCTTAAAGGTATTGGCATTATCTGTACTAAACGCGATACACTGCACCTGTTTCCCGGAAACTCTGTCGAATGCTGTGTAATAGAGGACAAGGGCATCTTTTCCCCATCCTCCGTCGTTGTTTTTATCTATGACTGATGATCCGGACCAAGGAGAACCCAGGCTATCAAGCATCATGGCAGGTGGCAGCTCTTTCCAGTGGAGCAAATCAGCACTCACTGCATGTCCCCAATACATAAATCCAGTATTCCACGATAATCCGAATGGGAAAGATTGCCAGAAAAGGTGGTACTGGTTGTTGTAAAAAATCGGGCCGTTAATGTCGTTGCTCCAGCCCCGCTTTACTGTAAAATGGAATTGGGGCCGGTTACTCTCTTTGTACAGACTATCAGAACCGTTGATCTGTTCATCCTGGTAAATACGGTTAAGCGATTTCAACGAGGCGGGGGAGTTCAGGGTAATCGATTTTCCATTAAATTCTGTAACATCAATATATATCCAGTAATTTACAGAGTCTTCAGCAAGTTGAACTGGAAATTCGCGTTGCATTTTGCCGTTTACTTTTATTTCGACCAATTTCATCCGCGCTTTGTATCCTACCGGGATGTTGAGGTACTGCTTTGTGATCTTTAATTTCCGTTCATTTGAAAAACCTGTCATTGTGATTACCATAAAAATTGAGATAAACCAAAGCAGTAATTTTTTTTGTTGATTTTTTATTTTCGGATCAGAGTTGATTTTTTTTAGAAGAGCCATATCGTTGTAATTAAATATTTTTGTCACCAAATCACGAAAACACTAAATTTCACCAAAAATTAATGCTGAAATTAGTGCATTTAGTGTAATTTGGAGACTTAGAGTGTTAGAGGCATTATTTTTAAATCTGTCAGCTATAAAAATATGAAATATTACCTATATTATTTCTGATTATCAATTTTATAACAACAACTGTGATGAAAATACATTTGAAATGTAAAGATAAATCATTATTCCGTTCAAT
>CAIOOC010000142.1 GCA_903859795.1 uncultured Bacteroidia bacterium | reverse complement strand
CTGTGAAAAGTGAATGTTTCAGTCTGTCAGACCATTGTTCAGCTCAAGCAATGAAAATCTAAACTGATGTGAAGAAAATTTCCTGACACGTATTTTGCGGTTGACTTTTGGAAATTGGGGACTTCATCATCACAATTTGGCAAACCGGGTTCCGCGATTTCCAAATTGCTACGGAATGGAGTATCTGAATCAGGTTTTAATAACTGAGAATGCAGATGACTAATGCAAACAATCTACAATAGCCAGAAATACGTTACCTTACAATTACCCGTAAATTAGTATTTCCACACCAGTACACCACCCTGAGGAATTGATTTTTCCCCAAAAATAATCTCGGCTGAATCGGGAAGTTTAAGTTCGTAGTTCTGATCTGAATAATTCATGGCAATCCCAAATCCATCACGATATTCAGCGATAATACCGGCAGGGTAATTTTCAATGGCAATACCCGATTCATGAAATAGTCTTCTAAGCATTTCCAGTTCAAGGTCTCCCGATTTGCTGTCAACACCAATGTACGTAACTGATCCGTGCCCCAGTTTTCTGGAAATAGCGGCAGAGCTACCTGCATAAAAGTCTCCTTCGTATTTTGCCCAGGTTTGAGTCCCAATATTTGGGTTAAGAATTTCTCCCCAGCTTGTCCATGCGAATGGTCTGCCTTCGGATCGTACCGAGTCGATTGATTGAGGCATAGGAAGGTCGTATGACTCTATTTTTGCCCCGATCAGATTATAGATTGGCTTGGCAAACGGTGCCTCCCATAAATGACCGTCGCGATCCTGATGCCCTGTACGACAGCTCATCACGAGATGTCCGCCATTTTCGGCATAGGAAGTTAATTTTGCAATTAGCTCTTTATCAATTTGCTGATAGGCCGGAACAATTAAAAACGGGTACTCCGTGAAATTTGTAGTGTCTCTTACAAAATCTACGGGAGCACCGAACGATTTTAACGCTTTATAGTATTTTAGAAAATGGTTTTCGGTGTTCCACTCTGTCGTTTGTTTATTCTGATTAATGGCCATTACATTATCCGCATTAAATAGAATCCCTGATTTTCTGCTCGTATACGCCATAGGAAGAGCATTTTGTGTATTGTATTTATTTCGCAGAACATGAATATCCCGGATAAACTGACTAAATTCTTTTCCTCCAGAGGTGGGAGTGATTCCATCTGTCCCTACTATTCCATAATGATATTGTTCGTAGCCATAGAGAGGGGCCCGGTAGCGATAAGTGCAGGTAAATTTGCTCCCCCCTGCAAAAACATGCCATAACCATAATCTCACAGCTCCAGGCATGGGCTGCGAATTGATTGTTCCCCAATTAACCTGTCCTGGTTGTAACTCCATTACGCCATAATATCCCGCCATTGGTCTGAAAAAGTCGTTTGCCATTGCAATTCGTGAATATTCACCTAAACGGTAACCTTTAGGTCCAATTCCCTGATCTGAGCCGTAAACCATATATCGGGTGTATGAGGTAAAGTCAAGTTCATGGCTCATTCCCGGGTAGCCGGTATCGTACATCGGAATGTAATTGGAAGTAATCCATTGTGAAGAAGATGCATATTTGCGTATCACACTGGCCTGTTCATCCAGAAATGAGGCGGTTTCATGATCCATAAAGCGGTCATGATCGAGTCTTTGGTGGTAATTCGTTCCCCATTGTGCTAGCAACGGGATATTTATCTGCTGAAAATCGGAATAGGTCCCGCTCCAGAAATTGGTTCCCCACGATTTGTTTAAAGCATTGATACCGGAATATTTCTGTTTAAGCCATTCGCGAAAACGTACCTGTGCATCGGTGTTATAATCCTGAAATTTGCGCGGTTCATTATCGATTTGCCACCCGATGATTTGAGGGTTATGTCCGTACTTTACGGCCAATTCCCGGACCATTTTCAGTGAATATTTCCGGTAAAATGTACTTGAAAAAGAGGCGTTTTGGCGTGATCCGTGATCGTTGACAGTCCCATTTTCATTTTTCATCAGCACTTCCGGATATTTTCGCACAAGCCATACAGGTGGTGTTGCTGTTGAAGTACACATAATTACCTTCAATTTGTATTTTGTGGCCAATTCAACTGCACGATCAAGCCATTTAAAATCGTAATGCCCTTCTTCCGGTTCAAGTTGTGCCCAGGCAAATTCGGCAAAATGGGTAAATTCGAATCCTAACTCTGCCATATTTTTAAAGTCGCGCTCCCATTGTGTTGAATCCCAATGTTCGGGATAATAATAGACTCCGACTGTTGTCAGATCTTTTGAAGGGAAAAATTTTTCACCTTTTTGGGCAAAGAGCTGAGAGCAAATGAGTAAAAACAGGCAAAAGAGTAATTTTTTCATAATTGAAAGTATCTAATAATTTTGGATTGGTCCTATTTCGAAGTTGAATTATTTTAGTAGCCACAGTCCTAATCAGAATTATTCCTGATCTTTTTTATCGTCTCTTTCCGTGAAATCAACATCGGAATTGCCACCCCCACGGCAAGCGCAATTAATATAAACAGTGTCTTAAGTCCGTTACTGACAGTTTCTCCGAGAGTTTGTGAATAGGTTGAATTGGAAATTGCCGTACCCGATAATTTGATTAATCCAAGCATCATTTTGTAAGCAAAGGCACCAGGAACCATTGGGATCACTGAAGGGATGGAGAATACAAGTGGTGGAGCGTGTTTATTATGTGCTGCTGAGACGCTAAGGATCCCGATCAAAGTTGCCCCGATGAATGTTGCAATAACTATTTCTATGCCAAAATACATCAGAAAAAGTTTTGTTAATCCTCCTGCAGCACCCATCAGCCAAATGACAAATAACGTGCGCTGCGGAACATTAAACAGTACCGCAAAACCAAGGGCGGCAAATCCAAACCAGATCCCTTTTTCCAGAATAGCTAAAATCTCAAGTGACATAACAATCGGTTTTAAACTAAGTTCCTGAGTAATTATTAAAATTTAATGATTTATCAGCAAGTTGCAAATACCAGCCACCGTCTGCTGTTTATAACACTTAAAGCCCATAAATCTTCATTGCGAACATCAATCCAAGGGCAATAGCAAAGGCGATAATGAATCCATTTACACCTCTTACAATTCCATTAAGCGTATTCCCGTCAATAAGGTCAGTAAGTGAATTAATGAATGGGACTCCCGGTATAAGGAACAGGACTGATGTGGCTAGTGCATATTCCGGATTTGCACCAATTCCAAATTTTACAGCAAATCCGGAGATAATTGAAGCGGAAAAAGCGGCAAAGACTATTGCCAAATAAGGATTAAACCGTTTTTTAATCGCTTCCTGACGGATAAAAAGACCGAAAAATGTAGCACAATAAGCAATGATCATTTCAACCCCATCACCTCCGAACAAACGGCAAAATGAAGCTCCGGCAAGCGCAACCAAAGAGAGAACAACGAGGCGGGGGTAGTGCGGAAGTGATGTTAACCGGATAATATCCTCATTGATTTGTTCCACAGTCATCTTGTCTTCAATAACCCGCCAGCTCATGCGGCTGATTCCTGAGACAAGTTTGAAATTTACGCTATGCGGAGGTGTACGCCTAACACTACTCGTGTAATCTGTGCCATTCTCTTCTGTCACAGTCAGCATCAATGAACGACTTGTGATCAAAAGTTCAACTTCATATCCCAGGGCTTCGGCGATCCTGTTGACCGTAGTGCGGACCCTCCCTGTACTCGCCCCGTTACTCATCAGCAATGTACCGACATCAAGCAACATCTCCTCGACCTCTTTTATTTTTTTGAAATGCTCACCATTCATCTTTTTTCCTGCAATTG
>CAIOOC010000141.1 GCA_903859795.1 uncultured Bacteroidia bacterium | reverse complement strand
TTGATTCTTATATTCCCTGAAATAATAGATTAGGTGGTGGGGTGGAATCTGCAAAATATCGGCAAACTTGTTTAATGTTAAATGCGGCTGCAAAAAGAGCTGTGATTCGGTCATACCATTCAAAACCTTCTCTTGTATTTCAAGCAGATAACCAATTTTAAAATTAGGCTCATACAACGCTTTATCCGCTTCTGGTCGTAACTTTCTTTCCTGAAATACTACTTTATCAACATATACCGGTTCTTGGGGCATACCGTATAAAATTACAGGAAAGAAAAAAAGTGATAAAATTAATCCGGAAAGTCCCAATCCTGTTAAAATATTTAGAAGGTTCATCGTATAAAACGGAACCATGGAATCTGAGTTATAACTTATGAAAAGCAAAAAAATATTGCTCAAAATTAAAATAAACGTAAAGCCAAAAAAGATCAACAACCATCTGTTCAAAATGAATTTATCTGTCAGAATCCTGAAATCTTCATGCCGTTTGACAAATCGCCAAAACATAATAAATGAACAGATAAGATAAATCAAAATCAATAATACCCTGCTAATATAAACATATAGCACAGAGAACCATTCGGATAATATCGTAAAATTAAGTTCCGCAAGGATATCCGGATTGTTGACAATTTTTGCTGCAATTTCCGTTTTGTACGAAAAGGGAGTAATAAAATAGGGAACAACAGCAATCAAATACACTATCATGGGTGCCAGATGGATCAGATCGCGGCGACGGAACCTCGGATCATCAGTTATAACACTCCGAATATACAAGTAGAATAATGGTCCGATCAAATAATACAAAAAAGTAAAGTGAGGGCCAAAAACAGCCACCCAAAACACGGATTTAGAATATAAAAATACATAAGCATTGAGGCAATAGACACTTATAATAATAAAATAGGAAGCAAGGTATATCCTAGACTTAAATTCTCTGAAATTATTAAACAACAATATTAACGACAACAAAATTCCAGTGATCGAAAGATACAACAGCATTTAGGACAGTTTTTAAAGCAAATCTATCATTTTTCCCTCAACAATAAAAGAACAAAAAAATAATCATGAGAATTGTAAACAAGAATTATCAGGTTATGTGTGTGTAGCAAATTGGGGGAAGCAAAACAAGATTCAGACTCCTAATTATCCATTTCAGATGTTTTTGCAGCAAAATCCCCGGGTGTGACACCTTCAGCGCTCTTGAATACCCGGTAAAAAGTGCTGCGGTTCGAAAAGCCCGAACAAAAACCAATTGCCTCAATTGTCATCTCCCCTAACTTTCCATCCAGAATCATCTTTTTGGCATGTTTTACCCGATGAAAATTTCGGAATCCACTGAACGACAATCCTATAACTGAATTCAAATAAATAGAGAGGTGATGAACAGGAATATTTGTTAACTCAGAAAAACTGCCCATATTAAAGTCAGGCTGACAGTAAGGTTGAAGGTTCTGCATACAAGAGTCGATTGTTTGCACAATGAATTCAATATATTCTGAATTGAGACTTTGATGAATAGTCTCTGCGTTTTCAGGACGACACCCGGTAGAATCTGATTCAGCCAACCTGATTTGATTTGCTTCCGGATATCGGGGTAAACCATACAAAATAGCCGGAAAAAAGAAAGGAGCTGTGAGAATTCCTATCAGCCCAACAGCTGAAAATACCTGCAGGATGTTAACAGTGTAAAAAAGATCAGAAGCTTCTCCAACAAAAGTACGAAGCATTATTACCAAATAAGCAGTAAGCAACAGGATTTGAAAACCAAGAAAGAAGGAAAGCCACCTGCTCATAAAAGATATGCTTTCAATAGCCGATGAATCTTGCTTTTGCATCAAGTGGCGTATGAATATAACAATAGACCAACTGGTATAAAGAAAAAGCAACAACGGACGACTTACAAACACAGCCGTATTTGAAAAAATCTCAGATAATATTGTGTGATTGAAGGTTCCCAGAAATCCAGGGTCATCAACAATCGCTTTTGCAACGTCCAGTTTGTATGAATAGGGAGAAAAAATATAGGGAAGCGCGGAAATAAAATAAACCATCATCGGAATCAAATGCCATATATCACTCCGGCGAAAACTTGGATTGTCGGTGATCACGCTACGGATATACCAGTAAAGTAAAGGACCTGGAAGAAAAAACAATGTGGAAAAATGAACTTCGGCCAGGCTGCATAAAAAGACTGATTTGGAATAAAGAAGTATATATTGTACTAATCCGTAAAGGCCTATCGTCAAAAAATATAAACCCAGATATAGGCTTGAACGATAGGTTCGGGCATTAAAATACAACAAAATAGATGAAAGCAATATCCCCGACAACGATAAAAACAGCAACATGGTCCAATATATAGATGGTCAAATGTAATCATTCCATCGTTATGAACAAGAGGAACAGGCATCTTTTCAGGCTGGAGATTCAAACATATACAAAAACATTACGACTTAAAATACTGATTGTATAATAAGATAATAAAGTCATGGTATTAGGTATAAATTGATCTCTGCAAAAATCAGAAAATATGGTTTTCGATCACTTAAATTATAAACACCAAACCCGTTTGAGCAGGTGACAAACTTTATTAGTTCCGTTGTTTTGTATAAAAACAGGTTCAGGCGCTATCTTGATCCCAAAATAACCGCACCTTCAGGAGGATATTCGGAGAGCACCCCCGGTTGTTCAAGAGTTTTTTGATTTGTCGGAGATTAAGAACGCCACGGAAACCATATCTCCCGAGCTATTTGAAGTGCAGGAAATACGTGAAGCGATCGAGTTGTTGCAGGAAAGCGCGTATAGTCAGTCAGAACTGTTGACCTATGACAAATACTGGGACAGTATCAGCGTTGAGCGTACAATGCTTTCTGACTCGTTTGTTGAAGGGAAGATTGAAGGGAAATCCGAAGGAATCAATCTTATGATTATTAATGGCTACAAAGCCGGCATCTCAACTGAAATCCTATCATCCATGGCACAGATCAGTAATGAGGGAGTAACAGAAATCCTAAGAAATCACGGTTTGATATAGCCTTTAATAGTAGGGAAGTTGAACCACCGAAGTTTACTTAATGATCAAAAAAAGCTATATTTTTCAATATAAGCATATTGAATGATTAAAACATTCGTAAATTTGTCGCATTATAATTTAAAATAACTTAAAATGGACTTATTTGCACCATGGCACATTGTTATTCTTATCGGGGCGGTCCTCCTTCTGTTTGGAGGTCAGAAGATTCCTGAAATGATGAGTGGGATTGGCAAAGGAATGAAGGAGTTTAAAAAGGCTATGAAAGATGAAGAGGAGCAACCAGCCGAGCCTCCGAAACAGATTCCCAGTGCTTCCAATAAAAAGGAGCCGATGAAAGAGTAATTTTTTTCTCTTTTATAAAAAGCCCTGATCAGTAATGTGTTCAGGGCTTTTTGTTTGTCCCTCTGAATTTTTTAATGATATCAATCACCGCAAAAATAATTCCGGCACAGATAGATCCATAACTGACAAAACTGTTTGAGCCGAAAAGAAGTCCGCCAATTACAAATCCAAATGCGATGCCTGCCAGTGGCGTGAGCTTTTTGCGGTCACCCTCCCGCGTTGTAAAATCTACCATCATGACAATACCCAGGAGAACAATAATTGCAATTGCGATGTAGACTCTCGATGCTTCCATTTTAGTGGTTTATTAATCGGTTCCCTGTTATGGCAGTTTGAGGTTAAGGCTCTGAACAAATATAGTAATAATTTGCCATTTTTCAGAGAGTGATTATTGTCCTATAAATTAACCAGATAGCAGTTTTTCGAATCTTCAAATTGACCAGTCATTGAATTGTCGAATTTTGAATATCTTTGTAACGTTTTGAAAAATGGGTTTTATTAAGAATATCAAGGATATAAGGATTTTTTACGTATGAAGAACATCAGGAACTTTTGCATTATTGCCCACATTGATCATGGGAAAAGTACGCTTGCCGACCGTCTTCTGGAGATTACCCAGACCGTCAGCGGGCGCGATATGCAGGCGCAGGTGCTTGATGATATGGAGCTTGAGAAGGAGCGCGGAATTACAATAAAAAGCCATGCGATTCAAATGGATTATACGCAGGATGGCGAAAAGTACCGCCTTAACCTGATCGATACTCCGGGGCATGTCGATTTCTCGTACGAGGTATCGCGTTCTATTGCAGCCTGTGAAGGGGCCTTGCTGATCATTGATGCCACGCAGGGGATCCAGGCACAGACTATCTCAAATCTTTATCTTGCTATTGATCACGATCTTGAAATTATTCCCATTCTCAATAAAATGGATCTTCCCAATGCTAACCCTGAGGTTGTTGAAGATCAGATTATCGAATTAATCGGGTGCAAACGCGAGACAATAATCAGGGCTTCAGGAAAAACAGGTGAAGGGATCGATGAGATTTTAAGGCGGATTATTTCAGATATACCATCCCCGGCAGGAGATCCGGAGGCACCTCTCCAGGGATTGATTTTTGACTCGGTTTACAATCAGTTCAGGGGTGTTGTTGCCTATGTGAAAGTTGTTAACGGCACTGTCCGCAAGGGAGATGTTGTCAAGTTCGTTGCTACCGAGAAACAATATAATGTTGACGAGGTTGGGGTTCTTAAGTTGGCACTGGATCCACGTGAGACGCTAAGTGCAGGTGATGTAGGCTATATTATTTCGAACATCAAAACAGCACGTGAGATCAGGGTCGGAGATACTGTCACGAATGTAAAGCAGCCCTGTACAAATGTGATTTCAGGTTTTGAAGAGGTTAAACCGATGGTATTTGCGGGTGTTTACCCGATCGACAGCGAAGATTATGAAGACCTCCGAACGGCCATGGAGAAGCTTCAGCTCAACGATGCCTCGCTCACCTATACCCTTGAATCATCGGCTGCACTGGGATTCGGATTCCGCTGCGGATTCCTCGGGCTGCTCCATATGGAAATCATCCAGGAACGTCTCGACCGGGAATTTGACATGAATGTGATCACCACCGTTCCCAACGTATCGTACATGATTCATACAAGGACCGGAGAGACCTATGAGGTGTACAATCCCGCAGGGATGCCTGACAGTTCACTGATCGAACTGATCGAAGAACCTTACATCAAGGCACAGATTATCACCCGCTCGGAGTACATTGGTGCGATCATGACCCTTTGTCTCGAGAAAAGAGGGATGCTGACCAAACAGGATTATCTTACTGCCGAAAGAGCCGAACTGACCTTTGATCTGCCACTCGGGGAGATCGTATTTGACTTTTACGATAAGTTAAAGTCTATCTCAAAAGGATATGCCTCATTCGATTACCATATAACGGGTTACCGCCCGGCCAAACTTGCCAAGCTTGATATCCTGCTCAACAGCGAGCCCGTTGATGCACTTTCGACACTGATCCATGCTGACAATGCCTATAACTTCGGTCGAAGAATGTGCGAGAAACTAAAGGAGTTGATCCCACGTCAACAATATGATGTGGCTATTCAGGCAGCTATCGGGGCTAAGATCATCGCCCGTGAGACCATTAAAGCAGTCCGGAAGGATGTTACCGCCAAATGTTATGGTGGCGACATTTCCCGTAAGCGGAAGCTGCTAGACAAACAGAAAAAAGGGAAAAAGCGGATGAAACAGATCGGTAATGTCGAAGTTCCGCAAAAGGCTTTTTTGGCAGTGCTAAAACTGGATTAATTCGTGTGTAGAGACGTTTCATAAAACATCTCTACATACGAATATAACCTAGATATAACATTCCTTTAACTGACCTGATAGTCTTCTGTTTTATCTTTGTTGGAAATTTCCCGAAGATGTTTGTTGATACACACTCACATATCTATTCCGAAGAATTCAGTTCCGACAGGAATGAAGTAATTGTTAACGCGTTAAAATCGGGTGTCAACACGATCATACTCCCTAATATCGATAGCTCCACGATCAAAGCGATGCTCGACCTGGCTGATTCGGGACCAAACATGTTTATCCCCCTTATAGGTTTGCATCCCACTTCAGTGAAGGAAGATTTCAAAAAAGAGCTTGAGATCATGGAATACTGGTTAAACAAACGAAACTTCCTTGGAATAGGAGAGATAGGGATTGACCTTTACTGGGACAAGACCTTTATTAATGAACAGACAGAAGCGTTCAGGATTCAGATTGGATGGGCAAAAAAAGCGGGAATCCCCATCGTCATTCATGTACGCGATTCGTTTCCGGAAGTGTTTGAAGTGATTGAAAAGGAGAAAGATGAGTCATTAAGAGGAGTTTTTCACAGCTTCACTGGAAATTTGGAACAAGCCGATAAAGTAATTGAACTGGGTTTTAAAATTGGGGTTGGAGGAATTGTAACCTTCAGAAATTCAGGGATGGACGAAGTGGTAAAACAAATCAGTCTTCAGCATATCGTGATAGAGACTGATTCTCCATGGCTGGCTCCTGTTCCGTATCGCGGAAAACGTAACGAATCGGCCCATGTCGCCCTGATTGCTGATAAGATTGCATCCCTGCATGAGATCTCTCTCGAAGAGGTGGGACGGATAACTACCCATAACGCCAAACAATTATTTGGATTTTAGGCATTTATTTGGACTGGGAATTATACATTTGTATTTGATAATCCTGAAAGATAACCAGTGCCATTAGTATCTGTTAGCAGCTAGCTTCTGGCCACTAACTTGCTTCAAATACACGATAGTACAAGTTTGAATCTTTAGGTGCAAGTAAGAATCAAAAAGAGACAATCAGGTTAAAGAGATCTACAAGAAGCCAGAAGCCAATAGCTAGGTGCTAAATCCAGGCATATCTATACGTACGACTTTCATTTATCACCAATTTTCTTAATAGAACCCAAATGACATCAAACCAACAATCCATTCTGATCATTTATACAGGGGGAACGATCGGAATGAGAGAAGACCCAAAAACAAAAACTCTTTCGCCGATGAAGTTTGAAATGATTCAGGAAGAGATTCCTGAATTATACAAACTAGGATTTTACATCCACTCGGAAACCTTTAATCCGCCAATCGATTCGGCAAATATGACACCGGAAATATGGATTGAGCTGGCAAATACAATAAAGAAGAATTATTCACATTACGACGGGTTTGTGATTCTGCACGGTACCGACACTATGGCATACACCGCTTCAGCCCTTAGCTATATGCTTCAAAACCTTGATAAACCGGTAATAATGACAGGTTCTCAATTGCCGATTGGTGTATTGCGCACCGATGGAAAGGAAAATATCATTACGGCCATACAAATTGCAGCAGCTCAGAAAAACGGCAAAGCAATCGTTCCGGAAGTATGTATCTATTTTAGTTCCCAGCTTTTCAGGGGAAACAGAACTACCAAGGAAGATTCCCAGCAATTTAGTGCTTTTACCTCACACCATTACCCTCCTTTAGCTAATGCAGGTGTTGATATTAAGTATAACCTCGAGAAAATTAATTATGCCCGGATCAAAGGGATTCTTAATGTGAATACTTCTATTGATAATCATGTAATTATTTTAAAGATTTTCCCGGGTATTAGCCGCCGCTATTTTGATGCAATCCTTTCCCTTCCGGGACTGAAAGGGGTTATTCTCGAATCGTATGGCTCAGGGAATATGCCTACTTATCCATGGATCTTCGAAGCGATAGCACTGGCCACTCTTTCAGGGATTGTATTTATGAATGTTAGCCAATGTCCCGGAGGTCAGGTAAAAATGGGCTATTACGAGACCAGCCGTGAACTTCAGGAAGCTGGAGTGGTTAGCGGAAAAGATATTACCGTTGAGGCAGCAATTACTAAAATGATGTTCCTTCTGGGACAGCAACTGCCTCTTGCAGAGGTTAAAGCCTATCTGATCCAAAATATGAGCGGAGAGATTGAGAACTAAAATTCATGTAAATCAACCACTACAGCTAACAAACCCAATAAAATAAGAATAATTCCCGTTATCATTTTTTCATGATGCTCAAGTGTATGAGACCGTAGTTTCTCAGTACCCCTAAGTCCGGCATAAACCAGCAAGACCATAAGAATGACCGTCGTCACAGTGTAAACTGCCGAAACAATAAAGATTCCTTTCCATCCAATCAATCCTGCCTGAAAATAATAGGCCTCTATTTCGACGCATGGAGTCAGGAACATCGCAAGGCTTAAACCTGATATTATACCTATCCTTGATTTCGAGCCTTCACGAATGGCTGAATTTTCAAATCCGGGGTGATGATGATGGTGTGGTCCATTTGTTTTAAGATCTAAAATGATATATCCCAGGCCAATAGTTATTAAAATGGCCGGGGCGATATAGTGCATAACCAGACTATAACTCGCTGCAAGTTTAATCCCGATCAGTCCAACGACAATACCTATCAAAATCGTACTAAGGGTATGTGCAAACCCAGTGATTAAAGTAGCCGACATGGTCTCTTTCATTGTCCATTTTTCAGTTTTGCCAATTGCAATCAACGGTATCCAGTGGTTAGGAATTGCAGCATGTATTAAGCTCAAAACAAGGCTGCCGATGAATATTTGCCACATATTGTATCTTATTTATTAGTTAACCTGTTTAACTGCTCCCTTCTCAATCAGAAAGTAAGCGCCAAAATTAATATCTCCCTCCTCAACAAGAATGAAACCGCTTTGTTCGAAAAGTTTTCTCCAGTCATTCCTGGAGTCAAAAAAGAGACTCATTAAGTTTGCTAATGCAAATGATGAATAACCTCTGACAACGATGATCAGGAGGAACCTTCCTCCCGTCTTTAATACGCGGTGCATCTCGTTCAGTGCAATGAGCTTATTTTCTCCCAGATGGTCAAACATATAGGCACTAACGGCAGCATCATAGGCATTTTCTTTAAATGGCATGGCGGTTATATCACCCTGAACAATGTTTACACGGGATTCAATTCCTGCCATCCCTATATTCCGTTTAAATAATTCTCTCCCACCATCATCGATATATTTTGCATCAAAACGGTCGAATGCCGTAATGGTAAAATCCGATGCGGCTTTGGAAAGTGAAATAGTTGTTCGTCCTGCACCACAACCAGCATCCAGCACATTGTTTTTCCCTGCATTAAACAGGTCGACATAAGGCAAAATGATACCTTTTGCACTGTTCGATGACCTTACAATGATATTCCCTATGAAAAAGTTAACCGACAGAAGGAGCAGGATAGTATATGCAATAAATTGCAGAACCGGATTCTCCGCGAGTCCGAAATAGGAATAAACAGAGAGAAGCAGAACAATGAAAGAGGCAAATCCAAAACCCTTATTCCACTTGGAAGACCACCCAAAATCATACTTTTCTGAATCTTTAACCTTGCTAAGCCTTTTCATCATACCCTCCGGGAGTAACAGCCACCCTCCAAAGATTGCAATGGAGAAGATCAGAATATGACTAACCACCAACCCGACCAGGATAGAAGGGAAGATCTTTTCGTTTGGAAGCCAGTTGACATAAATTACCATCAGAATGGTGGCTGCCAGGATGACCAATCCAACATGTGAATGGTCCGCAAACCATGTTTTGTTCTTTGTTTTCATATAATGTGATTTAAATTTAAACAAAGATCTGACTTGATAACGCGTCTGTGTTTGCAAATCTTGTCAGGAAGTATGCAAATCTTGCGAAAAACGACTATGCTATCTTCGTGTCCTTACAGGAACAAGGATATTCCTGCTGATCTCATCGTATGATTTATACGCCGGACATTCGTCAAACAGCTCATAACAAATGATATCTGATATTTCATAACCCATTTCACCAATATATTTATGATTCAGTGCTAAAAGGTGGTTCAGAACTGATTCTAGGTTTCCCTTGATAAAGAAACTTGCATATTTCATTTCCGGTATTGTTAAGATATCAATACCTTTAATCGTTTTCACGTCGTTTTTTAGTTCGATGCCTGCAATATACCTGCATTTATCGGGGGAGGTATAGAAGGGAACATCAAGCCAGACACCGAAGTATTTGGATTCGGGAGTTGCAATTTCACGTGGTATTGCCCATTTTACCAGACTCTTGAATGCAAATGATATATTTTCCGGATAGCTAAGGGTTGTCTGAATACAGGCAATTTTAAACGATCTGGAAGGTTTTATTGTCGGTGGCGGAGAGATTTGAAGGTTGGCGAGCCGATCCATTGGGTTGGTTATCTGGTCGGTCCAAAAATCGGTGTTCCCGGATTTGAAGAGTTTATCGTTCTTTTGAACAGGTTTTAAAATTGATGAGAGATCGTCAGAACTCATTGCCCGAAACTCTTCAGCAGTCACCTTATAAAAGTTTTTAAAGGCACGTGAGAAAATCGATGCTGATGAGAAACCGCATCCCGTAGCAATTTCCACAACCGGAAGTGTCCCGAAAACCTTCAGGTGATGAGCTGCCCTTTCCAGTCGAAGCCTCATGATATATTGCTTCGGTGATTCTGAAATTGCTGCCGAAAAAATCCTCTGAAAATGAAATGGGGAATAATTCGCAATGTTTGCCAGGCGTTCAAGGGAAACATCGCCTGACAGGTTTTGACTGATATAATGCAAAACCTTCAGAACGGCCTGACGGTACTCAGGTTTTACCGAATGATCACGGATATGCATGTGCAAGTATCTTAAGGTCTTTTACTTCGAGTATATTCTTAGAATAACCAATAAGTGAGACATTAATCATGGATGCTGCCAAATCCTTTAGCTCTATCACAAAATCGGAATTGATCGCTTTCATCAACGGGAATAGCCATCCTACGTACTTGTAAGTATTATAGAAAGTTTGTGAGGGTTTTAACGGCAAAAATGGTTTGATCCCTGCAGGACGGAAATTGTATACCTTCCCAAACGGCAATTTCATTAAATCGTTTTCCGTTTTACCTTTCACCCGTGCCCACATGGTTCGTCCTTTTTCACTGCTGTCAGTACCTGCACCCGAAACGTAACAGAACGTCATTCCGGGGTTAAGCGATGCAAGAGTAGATGCGAAGTTAACTGTCAGTGTATAAGTTAATTTTGTATATTCAGGCTCATTCTTCCCCAGAGATGTAACTCCAAGGCAGAAATAGCAGGCATTATAACCTGCGAGACTCTCTTTTAGGGAAGAAAGATCTGCAAAATCGGAGTGAATAATCTCAGTTAATTTTGGATGCAAATAGCCGGACGGCTTACGCGTGATTACCAAAACCTTATCTACCTT
The DNA here is from genome assembly GCA_903859795.1 of uncultured Bacteroidia bacterium. Taxonomy (GTDB): domain Bacteria; phylum Bacteroidota; class Bacteroidia; order Bacteroidales; family Prolixibacteraceae; genus JAAFHB01. Next base: position 5,690 of record CAIOOC010000141.1, on the reverse strand, counting down.
TTCATCGTGAAGACATTCATAAAGAACGCCCTCGCCAACCATGCCAGTTGCACCTGTTATTATTACCCTTAACTTATTCATGTTATTAGATTGTATTAAGATATAACTGTTTATCGCATCATGCTTAAAATAAGTCGGTCGAACATCTTATCAGATAGCAATCTACGTATAAATAAGATAATTTTCGCTCCGCCTCCGATGGCATACCTGGTTTTTGGTCTTTTCGCCGATACAGCTCTTAAAATGGTCCTGGCAACAACGACAGGAAGTGATCCATGTTTGTCAGCATTCTCCATCATTTTCACATGTTTACCTGCTAATATTCTGTAATCAGAATTACCTGAAACTTTTATAAGGTTATTCCTCGCAATTGTATTCCATTCGGTGATAATGGCTCCCGGTTTAATAACAACTACATCAATTCCAAATTGTTTAAGCTCCATGCGCAAACAATCGCTGAGACCCTCGAGTGCGAATTTTGTCGCGTGATACCAGGCTCCGTGAGGCTCACCTAAGCTTCCCCCGATCGAGGAAACATTTATAATCCTGCCAGAATGTTGCTGCCGCATTGCAGGAAGGACTAATTGTATTAATCGTGCCAATCCAAAAATATTAACCTCAAACTGGTATCTGGCCTCTGAAATTGGGACATCCTCAAGTGCGCCATAGGAGCCATAGCCGGCATTATTAACCAATATATCAATCCGATTTTCATTGGCAAGGACCTGATTAACCGTTGCTACCATCGAAGTCTCGTCGGTAACATCCATTTCCAGAAGTTTAATGCCATGTGGCACAAGTTCGGCCATTTTCTCCAACCTGCGCGATGCACCGTACACGATATATCCCTTTTGGACCAGTAATATTGCAGTTTCTTTTCCTATGCCGGAAGATGCCCCGGTTACTAATGCTACACGCTTCATTTATACACTTTTTATAATACTTAAAATGCCACCAAGTCACCAAATCACCAAATATCACCAAAGCTAAACAATTAAAATTTAGCTTTAGGTGTCCTGCATCTGCTTGGAACGGTGAATTGGTATTTTGGTGGCAAAAAAGCGATCTTAACCGAATTTATGAAATTGGTAAACGAGATACATTTTCAGCAAGCCACGTCTCAAATGACTGTAATTCAGGATTCAGTTCCCTTGAATAATTTACATCGCGGACACTTGCAAACTCTTTCTCAAAGTCGCGGTAAAACTGGAACATATTTCCAAGATCATCGGCCCCGGGAAAGCCGAATCCGCGGTACTGTTCCGGGGTAACTTCATTGTAGCTGACCTGCTCGCCAAGAGCTTTCGAAAGTGATTCGGCCATTTCTGCACAAGAAATGTGGTCTCCGGCAATACCAACCCTTTTACCGATTAACTCATCTCCCTTCTTGAAAATCCCGTAGGCACATTTACCGATATCTTCGGAAGCAATTCCGGCCATCTTTTTGTCACCCATGGGGTAAGTTATAGCCAATTTTCCATCGGCACCTCTTTGAGGTCCCATGCCAAAATAGATAAGGTTTTCCCAGTAAAAGGAGGTTAGCAGAAATGTAACCGGCACGCGGGCATCGATAAAGAACTGGTCAGATTCCCCCTTGCCATCCAAATGGGGAACTTTATACTTTCCATGAAGTGTAGGCATACTGTCATCTTCAAGCGGAACAAATTTCCGCACATCTTCAAGTGTCGACCAGATAACATGTTTCAGTCCGGCCTCCTTGGCTGCCTGGGCCATGTTCTTCGCCTCAGTCATCTCCTTTTCTACAGAAAAATGATTCCAGAAAAATGTGACAAAATATGCGCCATAAGCACCTTCCAAAACGCTTTTGATACTCTGAACATCATCTACATCGCCCGATACAACTTCTGCTCCCAAAGAAGCCAGTTCTTTTGCCTTGTCTGAATTTACATCACGGGTCACAGCGCGTACTGAAAATTCGCTGCCTGGGTCACCTAAAATTGCGCGGGCTACTCCGCCACCCTGGGCACCAGTTGCCCCATAAACTACGATTAATTTTTTCTGAGTCATAATTTTTGAATTGAAGGATTGATTTAATTGAGTTTATAACCAATTCTCCCAGTGCCTTATGTGATCCGGCCAGATTATGGTATCCGTAAATGAATAAAAACAAAAGATCAAAACAATACTGTGATCTTTGGGATACTTGCACAATACATACGTTGGAACAAATTAGTTTACCGAATCAACAATGTTATCCATTTTTGGTTCATTTATTAAAATCTTCCTGAGCAGATATTAAAATGAAAACGGTTTTTAATAACAAACCCTTCAGGAGCTTAAAGCTCTGAAGGGTTTGTTAAATCATTTCAGAATCGTCGAATTGACTTATTTTCAAATTACCCTTTACTTTTGGGAGTTACAAGTGTAAGGCAAAGTTCGTCAAGCTGTGCCTGAGCGATCTCAGCGGGTGAGTCGTTCATCACGTCGCGGCCGGAGTTGTTTTTTGGGAATGCGATTACATCGCGGATCGAATCGAGACCAGCGAACATCGAAGTAAGTCTGTCGAAACCAAATGCAATCCCGGCGTGGGGTGGCGCCCCGTATTTGAATGCCTCCATAAGGAATCCAAACTGATTTTCGGCATCCTCTTTAGTGAAGCCCAATGTCTTGAACATCTTCGCCTGGAGTTCGCTATCGAAGATTCTCACCGATCCTCCGCCAATCTCGACCCCGTTAATTACAAGGTCATATGCATTTGCCCTTACTTTACCCGGATCGTTGTCGAGCAGAAGTATATCCTCTGGTTTTGGTGAAGTAAACGGATGGTGCATTGCATGAAAACGACCCGATTCCTCATTCCATTCAAGCAACGGGAAATCGATTACCCAGAGTGGTTTAAAAGTCTCTTTATCTGTCAACCCGCACTGGCGACCCATTTCAAGACGCAGGATCGAAAGGGCAGGCAACGTACGTTCTTTCTCACCTGATAACATCAGGATCAAATCACCCGGTTTTGCACCTGTAAGCTCTCTCCATCCTGCAAGGTCCTCCTGAGTGTAAAACTTGTCAACCGATGATTTAAGCGTGCCATCCTCATTAACCTTGGCATAGATTAACCCCTTGGCCCCAATCTGTGGCCGTTTTACAAATTCGGTAAGTGCATCAAGTTGTTTGCGCGTATATTCTCCGCATCCTGGGGCACAAATAGCCCCAATATATTCGGCATCGTCAAAGACCTTAAAATCTTTACCTTTCACGACAGTTGTTAAATCTTTGAATCTCATATCGAAACGAATGTCCGGCTTGTCGTTGCCATAGTTCTCCATAGCATCGGCAAAGGTCATCCGCGGAAATTCGCCCGGATCAAAACCTTTTATCTCCTTAAACATATGACGCGTAAGCCCTTCGAACATATTCAGCACATCTTCCTGCTCAACAAACGACATTTCGCAGTCGATTTGTGTAAACTCGGGCTGACGATCGGCGCGAAGGTCTTCGTCGCGGAAGCACTTCACAATCTGGTAATAGCGATCGAATCCCGCAACCATCAGAAGTTGTTTGAAAATCTGCGGTGATTGCGGCAACGCATAAAACTGATTTGGATTCATACGTGAAGGGACCACAAAATCGCGTGCACCTTCTGGAGTCGATTTTATAAGAACTGGAGTTTCTGTCTCAATAAACTGAAGATCATCGAGGTAATTACGCACGACATGCGCCATTCTGGCCCTCAACTCCAGGTTTCTCCGTACTGCTTCGCGTCGCAAATCGAGGTAACGGAATTTCATCCTCAATTCATCTCCGCCATCGGTATCATCCTGAATAGTGAATGGAGGTACTGCTGCTTTATTGAGCACCTTGAGCTCCTTTATGTCAATCTCTATATTGCCAGTTGGAATTTTCGCATTTTTGCTGGAACGCTCCCGGACAACTCCCTTTACCTGGATTACATATTCACGTCCCAATTTATCAAATAGTTCCTTGAGATGAACAGGTGTATTTTCGTCAGCAACGAGTTGCGTGATCCCGTAACGGTCACGAAGATCAATAAAGGTCATTGCCCCAAGATTCCGAACCGTTTGAACCCAACCGGCCAATACCGGTTCCTGTCCGACATGTGTTATCCGAAGTTCACCGCAAGTAGAATTTCTGTACATTGAATTACATTATAAAATTGAAGGGGTAAAATTACAAAACTAAGGCGATATTCGAAAAGATAGGATTGAAGAACTTTGTATTGTGATTTTTGAGTTGCTGCTGGCAGTTAATTAATAGCAACTTGCCGTTAGCAACTGGCGACTGGCTTGAATTCCTTACGTTATTTGATTAATCTCTTAAACACACTTTTGAAAAGCGGTAAAATTGCAATACAGGTCTGACAGCCACCATCCGCAGGTTGCCAGTAGCCTCAATAAGTATCTAACATCTTAGTTAGTAAATCCATCTTTTATTAAAATCGCAAGAGTAATTGTTGAATATCTTTTACTTTTGAGAACATAAAATCGAAGCTATGATTGACCCTTTCGATGACGAATATTTTATGAAACGAGCCCTCGCAGAGGCTGAGCAGGCCTTTTCTGAGGGTGAAATCCCCGTTGGGGCACTTGTGGTTTGCCGCAATCAGATTATTTCAAGGGCGCATAACCTCACCGAAATGCTCAACGATGTGACTGCCCATGCCGAAATGCAAGCCATTACTGCAGCGGCCAATCTTCTTGGAGGTAAATACCTTACAGGATGCACATTGTACGTGACACTTGAGCCATGTTCAATGTGTGCCGGAGCACTTGGATGGTCTCAGATAGACCGTATCGTTTATGGAGCAAGTGATGAGAAGCGCGGATTCAGGAAATTTGCACCCGGTGTCCTTCATCCTAAAACGGAGGTTCTTGGTGGAATCATGCAGAACGAATGTACACTCATTCTGAAACGGTTTTTTGAGCAGAGGCGTTAAGATAAAAGGCGAATGGGCGAATGTGCGATGGTGCGATTAAAGCTTCAGCTGTAGCGAAAACATTAACCCCAGTTTTATCTTTCGGTCCAGGTTGTAATTATACCGCCAAACCGCGTCTACCCGGATAATCTTTAGAATATTCTCAACTCCTGCTGAAAATTCGGTGTAGGGTGTACTTCTCAAACCGGTCATCCCTTTGGGGAAAACCATACCGTTATGTAGGGACTGATCATAATTCCCGAATAGCGAACGAACACCTGCAACTTCCCTCCATTTCAACCGTTTGAAAAGCGGAATTCTATTCAGAAAAAATCCCTGGAAATGGTGCTCCAGAAAGAGACTGACATAGGTGTCACTTACAAATTCCTGATAGTTCATAAGGTTAAAGGCATATGCATCAAAAGCATACGATTCATTCCCTTCATGTATTTTCATCAAGGGCCACGGAACATTACCCCATATCTTTCCGGCCTGAAGATAATAACTGATGTATCCGATTGGATTAATGGCAATTTTATTTGCAAAATTCATATCAAGTTTGAGATATTCGTAGTCACTTCCCAGGAATCCCTTTATTCCACTTGTGAGAGCAACGTTTATTATCGGATTGAAAACACCAAATGTATTTCGTTCAAATCCATCAATCATAATTGATTCTTTTGGAGCATACCTTGTATTTATTTTGATCTCTCCCGTCCGGATTGAAGGAATCAGGTTTCCCTGCTGATCTATAAACGGAACAAATGGTCCCGACTTAATATTGGCTGAAGTTATT
>CAIOOC010000140.1 GCA_903859795.1 uncultured Bacteroidia bacterium | reverse complement strand
TGAATCATTCAACATGATTCCTGTTTTTATAGAAGTCTTTAAAAGTCTTCTTGTGAGCCCTGCTTAATGAGCATCTCAGGTTGTTTGTCAGGATAATTTCCTCCTGATAGGTATACTGCAATACATGGTTAAGATTAATAATATAGGAATGATGTACCCGCATAAAAAGCTGTTGATTAATAATCTCCTCATAGTATTGAAGATTTCTGCTACTGGTTAGAGTTGTGTCGCTCGAAAGAAATAAAGTGGTGCAGTAACCTTCAGCCTTAAGCATCACGATATCGGCCATTTTGAGAACAGTAAAGCCCTTGGAATCAGATACAATAAGGGTATCGCTTTTACTTTTGGGATTACTGAAATTATCTACAATGTCCAACAAATTATCCAAAATATCAAATGGTTTTAATGCCTTTTCTATTCTTTCAACTGATTCAACCAACTCCGCTATTTTGATTGGCTTCAACAGATAGTCCACTGCGGCAAATCGAAAAGCGTCAACTGCATATTGGGAGTAGGCTGTTACAAATATGACCTGGAAATTGATTGGATTAAACATTCTAAGTAAATCAAACCCACTCCCTTTTGGCATCTCAATATCGAGAAAAACCAGGTTAGGTTTAGTTTCGACTATTGCTTTGAACGCATTTTTTGCAGAATTACATTCTGCTACGACCTGCAGTCTCGGGCAGTATTCCCTTATAAAGTTAGCCAGCACTTCACGCGATGGCTGTTCATCATCAACAATAATAGTTTTAATCTTTTGGCCAATTTCAGTTCGGTGAGACATCCTAATAGTATTTTGTAATATATTATATATGTATTGTTTACCAAAACATAAAGAATTTTAGCACCCTTTTTAGTAATTAAGTTAAGCCCTCATTTTTGGGTTGCCACTTTTTTAGAGGAAGATCGATGGCTACTCTGGTTCCGGTTTCATCCTTGTCGTTATAAACGTCACTAATTGTAATTTGGTAATTCCCTTTTTTATTAACATTATAAAATTGCAACCTTTCAAGGACGATTCCTATACCCCGGGATTTTTTACGTTGAAGTTTTTGGCTATACTCTTCGGCAAGTTTCCGACCGATTCCATCGTCTTCAATCACACATTGCATTAAGGTTGAATTTAATAATTGAAAACGAATATCTATTCTCCCCTTTCTGCCTTCAAGTCCGTTCATCCCATGCCAAATAGCATTTTCAATAAATGGTTGGACAATCCCTGACAAAACAAAATAGTTTGTTGTATCCTCGACTCGACTAATATCGAACGAATAGGTGAATTTATCCCCGAACCGGAGGTGTTCCAGATTAAGATAATCTGTTAAAAGCTGAAACTCAGTTTCAAGCGATACAAAATCATTGGATAAATTTGATAAAAATGAGCGGATGAGCCTTGAAAAATCAGCAATGTATTTATTGGCAGATAACTTGTCATTCTTTGAGATAAAATAGTTGATTGAATTTAGTGAATTAAAAATAAAATGAGGATTCAATTGCCCCCTGAGAACCTGCATTCTTAACTCGTCCTGGTCTCTTTTTGCTCTGATTTGTATATTTTTGATATAACTTAAAACCAAAGCAGTTATGCTTATCACAATCAATAAACTCAGCAAAATTTTGAACCATCTTGTTTCATAAAACCAAAAGGGAATTATAACACGAATTGATTTTTTTGAATCCCATTGGCCATCTTTGCCAGCCGCCTGAATTTCCAGATTATAACTTCCCGGAAGGAGGTTGTAATAAGCAATATCTCTGTTTTTTGGGCTGGTTATTCTCCAACTTTCCGATACGCCTGGCAGGCGATAACGGTATTTTATTTTTAAATAATCTTTAAAATTAAGGCTTGCAAATGAGATTCGAAGATTATTATCCCCCCTTTGAAGCTTCAAGGTATCCATTTCATAAATGGCTTTTTCAAATCTTCTTGATGATCCTGATACACTTACATCAGTTATAATCAATGGCCAATGATCCTTTTCCACTTCAATTATTTTATCCGGATAAAAGCTGACAATTCCACCAACTCCACCAAAAAATATTTCACCATCAGGGGCCTGGAAGTAAGAATCATCATTAAATTCCTGAATTTTTAGTCCCTCCTCAAGACCGAAATTCTGGAACTTAGTGGTTTTGGGATTGAAACAGGAGATACCTTTATCGCTGGAAATCCATATTTTACCGGAATTATCCTTTAGCAAAGTGTGCACAGTATTATTTATTAGTCCATCTTTTGAAGAGTATATTTCATCTTTCCCGTCTTTTCTGTTTAAATGGCATAGCCCACCTCCCTGTAAAGCAATCCATAGATCCTCATTGTCTCCTTCAGAAATTTGTTCAACAATATCCTGCCTGTCTCTAATCCGAAAACGGCCGTCTTGCTTTAATAACGAATTTAAGTGGTAAATACTGGCCGAACTTATACCAACCCAGAATCCGTCGCTTTTATCATTACTCATTGAAAAACCTATACCCTCATTATAGAATTTATAACAAAGTTCTAATTTATTACTCTTAAGATCGAATTTGTATATTCCCTCAGAACCATTAATAATGATATCGTTATTTCGTTTTAAAATATTATGGATTTTAAGATTGTAAGGCTTCCCATCTAAAATCAAAGGTGAAGGAAGCAGCGACGAAAATGTATTGGAACGATATTCATAGTGATAGAGATGATTGTTTGTACAGCCAAGCCAAATACCCGTTGAATCATGCAACATTGATTGCAAAACCGGATAATTATCATTGCCATTTTGTCCCGCATATTTAATTTTCACAATTTCACCATCCGGTTTTATACGGATTAAATAATTCGAATTTCTGATTCCTGCCCATATATCTCCATAACAATCTTTTAATATGCTGCAAACTAAGTTAGATTCATCCTTCTCATTTTTCTCAGTTAGATAATATTTAAAATATTTAGGGAATTTAGTGTACCGGTTAAGCCCAATATTGTCTTTTGATCCTGATATTGTTCCACTCCATACCGTATTATGCTGATCTATAAATACCGTTTCAACGAATTTATCCTGATCTGTTCTGATTGAAAAATATGAGTTTACCCTGGTATCCACGATATTTATTCCAGTTATCTCATCCAACCAGGTGAAATATGGTTTTCCGGAGAATTCTTCAGGATTTATAAGGGAAGAAAACCTTTGAAATTTGTTTTGGTTCTGATTATATATAAATAGTCCGTATTTCGAAAACATCCAGGTTTTACCTGATTTTGACT
>CAIOOC010000139.1 GCA_903859795.1 uncultured Bacteroidia bacterium | reverse complement strand
TCCATTATAATTGCATTTAGATAATTGTATTATTGATAATTAAACCTGATGATCAAATTGTTGTTTTTCTTTTAATGCCACCCAACAGCAGGTATTGTTATGAAATTCATTGTTCCCGTTTTTAGTCCGGCCAAACTCACCATAGGTAAAGAATCCGGCCATCGGAACATTGAATACTTTCCGGATCCCCTCAATTTCCTCTCCTACCAAAGGGCCAAATTGCCCCAGTCTGCCAATGCATGAAAACATAAGCAATGCATCCGGATCAGGTAATTCCTCCTTTTTCATCTTTTCAGCATTTAGGCTTACTTCTTCAATGACTTCAAAGTCAGGTGGAATTGTAAGACGTATTTTATCCCCCTCATTAATGCTACCTAGAATTGAGAGAGACTTGTTTTTCCAGTCGATTATTCCGGCACCACGCAACACCGGATCACCCTGGTTTCTGGAAACACTGAAAATAATATTATTGTCGACCGGATAGAAGGTTTCGGCTTCATCTTCAGTTAAGTTAAGTCCCAAATATTTCATAGCCATTTCTGCGGCAGGCTGATGATCAATTTCAAACACCCAGTTACCAACTGCCTTGGTTATTGTTTTTTCGGTTCCAACAGCTTTTTGTCCCGAAGCTGCCTGTCCTTTCACCAGAACCTGATCACCATCCAAAACCAGCAACAGGATTCCTCTGATCAGCGACTGCTCATTCGAGAAGACAATTGTTTCATTGAATAGTAAATCATCGCCTGCACGTCCTCCCCAGATAATTGTGTCTGGTCCGGTCACTGATTCAATCGCTCGTAAAATGGGCTCCCCACAATCTGAGTCACTGACTACTTTGATGCTGATTGAGAGGATGAATGACGGATTATTGAATCGCTCTTTCGCTTTCCGGGCCATGGATTGTGTCAATAGATCCGTGTCTTTATCGCTGTAATCTTCGAGTAAAACCATAAATTTGGAAGGATCCATATCAAGTAAAAGGATTGCAATGGTTCCTGCGCAAATCTCGCCATCAATAAACTCGCCCCCAGTGGTGGCTCCGAAGATTTGGATTCCTTTCTGATCGAGGAGCTCTCGAACAAACTCCCTGTCTTGTTTGATAGAGATAAATACAAAGGCCAGGGTTGGCCGATAACCATCAGTCAGGCAATTCTCAAACGCAGATTTAATTTCTTCTGTAGAATTTCCTTTTATTGACTTAGCTTGCATATCAAAACAATTTATAATGTTTATTGAAATTAAATGCTAACGTGTCATTGAGTAAAGGCGGTATCCAATAAGAAACAAACCTAAAGCAACACATTTTGAATATTTGGAATAGCTCAGCCACTCTCCCTCCCTTTCGTTTGCAACTGCCTACCCCGAATTTTCGGGGAGGTGGCTATTAATCATCGTTTTTAACGACTTATAATTATAAACTACTCCCATTACTCGTCGCAGACGAAAAGCAAGGTCCCCCTCTCCGCAAGATCGGAGCCAGCTGTTACCTCTATGCTCAAACGAGGGGGAAGGGTGGCAGTTTCACTCTTTATCCTGATTTATTAGGGGTATCAGATCGGGTTTGATTGTTTTTCTTCATTTTTAGCTAGTTGGAATGTTGGTAATAATTACATTACAAAATAAAGCCTTAAATGTTCGAAAACATTTAAGGCTTTATATGCTGTCATCTGATCGAATTTAGAACGGGGAGGAAGATTTCTTAATAATTAAGATTTGGTTTTTTTGTTGAACTCTAGTCAATTATAATGCAACTCTGACAAAACTAAGAGAACTCTGGCTATTTGTTGTTCTACAATGGTCAATTTTAATGCAACTCTGAGGAAACCAGG
>CAIOOC010000138.1 GCA_903859795.1 uncultured Bacteroidia bacterium | reverse complement strand
GTTTACTGTCATAGAGAGTGTTTTAGTGTAAATATTTATCATGGGGTCACGATATTCCAGTTTGGATTGAACTTTTCTACATCCTCAAGCAATTCCCTTAGTCTGAAAATGTTCCCTTCTCTTGTTACTTCGTTTCCCATTACAATAGATCTAAATTTTTCGGGTTCTGTCAACCCCCCAACAAATTTCTGTTTTGAGAGGGTCAGTGTAAAGTCAGCCTCGGTTTCAGGTTTATTTTCTTTGTAATGAAGTACTCCATTTTTAAGAAGATCTGTTGAAGGCTTTTTTGTATCCCTAAGTTCCTTTGCTCCTACGAGGTACAAATTACGCCAGATGGCTGACTCAATTTGATATACAATTTGCTCAAAAGCATCTGCCTGTAAATTACGTGCATCCTGATTTTCGGGATTTGCAAAAACCACATGCTTAAGCTCTTCTGCTACCCAGCGATATTCCCCTTTTTTTATAACTTTCACGGGCCTTTAACAGAACTGCTGCATCACCGCCCATATATTCGGTGTACCTTTTTGCTGCTTCCACTTCCGGTAGTTTATTGTAATTTGCAGGATTACCATTCCACCATCCCAAATACAACTGATAGACTGCTTTTGAGTTATACTGAATCGTTCCGTAAATTCCCTGGTTATACCATTGTTTGTTCAGCTCATCGGGAAGTTTTATTGTTTCGGCGATCTCATCCATATTCAGCCCTTTGTTGGCCATGTGGATAGTCTGGTCATGGATATATTTGTAAAGGTCTCTCTGAGCTTCAAGAAACCTTATGCTACGTTTATGTCCAAAGATCGGCCAGTGATGTGAAGGGAAAACCACTTCGGTCTGATCTCCGAACAGGTCAATGGCCTCGTCGATATAGGATGACCACGCTTTTCTATCACGAACTTTGGCGCCTCGTGGTGTAAGTATATTGTGTAACGCTCGACCTTGGTAATCGAATTTGTCAAAATTAATATTGCAATATGCGGAAACTCGTTTCTGATATTTCTCAAATCATCAATCCCAACGAAATCAAGACATGTGAAGTCCGCTATTAATAGACCAGTGGGCACTTTTGAAAGTAGCCCGTTCAGTTCATGATGGTTTCCTGCAATTCCTGCTAAAAGGAATCTTTCATCCGTTTCAATCAACGATTGTAACGCGTTAATGATTAGAGACTGGCAGTCTGCAATGATTATATTCTCAATTTTTTTCTCCATTATTTCCAGATTTTATTGAAATATTGATGACCATAGGACGGATTATTCCTTAATAATTAATTGATAAGCAAAATAACCAATCAGTTAAATTACTGCAATTTATCTGAATCAATAAGGGGAGTAAATATGGTGGTCTCAAAAAGACCTCATTCGCATTCGTGAAGTAGATATACGGCAACAACGACGCCCATTAAGATGGAGGATTGAGAATGAGATCTTAAAATGCTGTAAGTGTTTAAAGTTGATTTCATTTGTAACATTTATTAACAATGCAAAAATGAGGAACCTCACACAAACACAAAAGCACTTAATTAGCCCTGGCATAATTAAGTGCTTTTTTTAAAAGATTGATATTCAGTCTATTGCGGAGAGAGTGGGATTCGAACCCACGGTACCCT